>JAIBHQ010000158.1 GCA_020028595.1 Nitrospirota bacterium | reverse complement strand
CCAGGCGGGCGGCGAATTCGACATCAAGATTCCGCGCGTGCCGGCCGGCGAGTTAGCAGAGACCAAAGCGTTGAAGTCTCCGTTCGAGCCGACACCGGACATCTTGAAAGAGGGCAAGGAAATCTTTCTCGGCCGCGGCACCTGCTTTCAATGCCACGGGCCGGAAGGCAAGGGCGACGGCGGTGCGGCAAAGATACTGCCGATTCAGCCACGCAACTTCACCAACCCGAAGTTCAACAAGGTAAGAACGCCAGGTGAAATGATGTGGGTGCTCAAGAACGGCAGCATGGGACAATCCGGACGCGTGCCGGGTACCGGCATGCTGCCGATCGTCGGGCAGTTTCTCAGCGAAGAAGATGGCTGGAAAGTGCTGCTCTACGAGAGAAGTTTGGGGGAATCGAAATAGACGTAATCAGTGATGAGTGACCAGTAACGAGTAATCGGAATCCTCACGCAGCACTCATTATGCATTACTTTCGCGCAACACCTGTTTCACGGGCGGCCTGAGCGACCGCCTGGGCCACCTGCGGAACCACCTGCTTATCGAACAAGCTTGGGATGATGTACTCCTCGCTGAGGGTGTCGCCGGGAATGATGCCGGCGATGGCGCGGGCTGCCGCCATTTTCATCGCATCATTGATCTCGCGGGCCTGCGTATCCAGCGCTCCTCTGAAAATCCCCGGAAACGCCAGCGCGTTATTGATTTGGTTCGGATAGTCCGACCGGCCGGTCGCAAAGATCCGGCAGCGGCCCATCGCCAGTTCCGGCTTGATCTCCGGGTCCGGATTGGCCATGGCAAAAACGATGCGATCGGAGGCCATGAGGTCAAGGTCTTCCGGTTTCAGCAGATTCGCCGTGGACAGGCCGATGAATACATCGGCACCCTTGAGCGCATCCTGGAGTGTGCCTTTCGGACGGTCGCGGTGCACACAGGACAGTAAGTTATCACGGCAGGCGATCAAGCGTTCCGGCGGCTCGGCCATGATAATTCCCTGCCTACCGCATCCCACGATTTGCCTCACACCGGCAGTCACAAGCATCCGGCAGCAGGTCAGGCCGGCGGCGCCCAGCCCGTTCACGACGACACGAACCTGCTCGATCGGTTTCTTGACCACCTTCAACGCGTTCAGCAAGCCGGCGAGAATCACGACGGCCGTGCCGTGCTGGTCGTCGTGCATGACGGGAATATCGAGCGACGCCTTCAATCGCTGCTCAATGTCGAAGCAGCGCGGCGCGCTGATGTCTTCGAGATTGATGCCGCCGAAGCCCGGTGCAATGCCCTGCACGATCCGCACAATTTCATCCGCGTCTTGCGTGTCGAGGCAGATCGGCCAGGCGTCGATGCCGGCCATTTCCTTGAACAGCATCGCCTTGCCTTCCATGACCGGCAGCGCGGCTTCAGGGCCAAGATTGCCGAGGCCCAGGACGGCGGAACCGTCCGTCACAACGGCCACACTGTTGCTTTTCGTCGTATAGAGATAGGCTTTCGAGCGGTCTTTGGCGATGGCTTCGGAGACGCGCCCGACGCCCGGCGTGTACACCAGCGATAGCACGCTGCGTGAATTCAATGCCAGCTTGCTATGGACGCCGATCTTGCCGCCCTGATGCACCTGGAAAACCCGGTCCGGCACCGGCAGGACGCGGACGTAGGGAACAGATTGCAGCCGCTTGACGGCCCGATTTCCCTCAGCCTCGTTTTGAACTTCGAAGGTGATGTCGCGAACGATTTGCTCCGCGTCGGCCGTCACCATGTCCACGGCGCCAAGATTGGCGCCCTCCTCTGCCAGCGCCACAGCCACCTGGGCAAAGACGCCGGGACGATTGTCGAGCGCGACCCGAACGGTCATCTTGAAACTTGCTGGAAAAGCTGAGTCACTCATTCTCTGCGTGTCTCTAATTCTTTAATATTATCACATGGTTTGAGTCTGCTGACTAGAGGTATCCACGATCTTCCGATCGAAATCACTGTGTTGACTTTCCCTGCAGGATTCAATTAGATTAACGACTTGCTAAAGGGAATGGCCTCTTTGGCAGGCGATTACATTATAAGGAGGAGTCCGATGAAGAAGCTGTTAAGCGCAATGGTGATGGCGATGTTCCTGGTTGGGTTCGTTGGCGGCGCATTTGCCGATGAGATGAAGGGCGATGCGAAGGGCGGCGAGATGAAGGGTGACCACAAGGACATGAAGAAGGACGAGAAGAAGGCGGAGAAGAAGGAAAAGAAGAAGTAATCTCCCTTTCTTTCTGGTGGTTCATCGGCCCGCGCTCGGTTTCGAGTGGCGGGCCGATGTATTTTGAGCGGTTGACCGTTGTTTCCGTCGGGTGTTAGCCTGCCTGCCATGTCTGAACGCGCGGCCGGGCGCTCTCCCAACCGACTCATTCACGAAACCAGTCCCTATCTGCTCCAGCACGCCCACAACCCCGTGGACTGGCATCCCTGGGGTCGGGAAGCGTTGACCAAATCCAGCGAATCGAAGAAGCCGATTCTCCTCTCCATCGGTTATTCGGCCTGCCATTGGTGCCACGTCATGGAGCGTGAGTCGTTCGAGAGCGAGACGATCGCGGCGCTCATGAATGAGCATTTCATCTGTATAAAAGTGGACCGCGAAGAACGCCCCGATCTCGATGAAATCTACATGCAGGCGACCCTGGCGATGAATAACGGTCAGGGCGGCTGGCCGATGACGGTTTTTCTGACGCCCGAGCAGGAGCCGATCTTTGCCGGCACCTACTTCCCGCCGGAGGATCGCTGGGGCCGGCCGGGGTTTGCGTCGGTCCTGACCAAGGTCGCCGAGTTTTGGCGAAAGGACCCGGACGGTTTGCGCCGCCAGGCCGGCGACATCACGAAACAGTTGAAACAATCCATGCAGGTGGCATCGCCGGCCTCTGTCGGCGAGACGGAACTGGACGCCGCCGCCGGCCAGTATGCGGACGAGTTCGACCCGCAATTCGGAGGGTTCGGCCGTGCACCGAAGTTCCCGCCTGCCACCGGCCTGTCGTTCCTGCTGCGGCAGCACCATCGCACCGGCGATGCGCAGACGCTGACGATGGTCACGAAAACACTCGACGCCATGGCAGCCGGCGGCATGTACGACCACATCGGCGGCGGGTTCGCCCGCTACTCGACCGATGAACGCTGGCTGGTGCCACATTTTGAGAAAATGCTCTACGACAATGCCCTGCTCGCGCGGACGTACATCGAAGCGAATCAAGCCACGGCAAACCCGGAATACCGGCGGGTCGCGACGGAAACGCTCGACTATATCCTCAGGGAAATGACCTCGCATGAAGGCGGCTTCTATTCGGCCACCGATGCCGACTCGGAAGGCGTCGAGGGCAAGTTTTTCGTCTGGACGCCGGATGAGATTCGAGCCGTCATACCAAATGAAGAGG
>JAIBHQ010000157.1 GCA_020028595.1 Nitrospirota bacterium | reverse complement strand
AAATGACCCGCGGCACGCTGAAGGACGAAGCCCAGGCCGGCTCCGGACAGATGGCCGCCTACCTGAATGAAAAAATCCAGGCCGGACAACCAGCCTCCGCGCACGCGTCGGCGGATAAACCCGCTTCCGCGTCAGCTCCGGCGGGGAACCCCGCCGAAGCCCCGGCGAAGGCGGGTGGCGGATGCCCTTTCTCGGCAATGGTCGCGCAAATGGGACTGACCGGATCGGATATGAAGGCAGGCGCAGCGTCCAGCTTCACCTGGTCGCCCGACGCCAAGGAAAAACTCGAGAAACTCCCCGTGTTCGTGCAGCCGATGGTCAAGGCCAGCGTGGAAGCCTATGCCCGCAAGCACAACTACACGACCATCACCTTGCAAGTCATGGACGATTCGAAGAACGACTCGAACGGGATCTCCTGGGCACCGGATGCGGAACAGCGGCTGGAGAACATTCCGGATTTCATCCGGCCGATGGCACGGCGCGAGGTCGAGCGAATCGCCAAAGAGCGCGGCTTGGCCACGGTCACAGCCCAGGTCATGGACGAGGCTAAAGACAAGTTTATGAAGTTCATGTAGGACCAGGCACGAGACTCTGGACGCGAGCAAGAGAGATAAGAGGCCCATCCGGTCAGCCGGGTGGGCCTTTTGTTCGTCGGATCGAAAAACCACGACCATGCAACGTTCACCACTCATCACTCCTCACTCGTTACTCATCACTATTTTCATACTGCTCATCATCGTCGCCGGTCCTGCGATCGCCCAACATGGCGACGCCTTACCCGAGGCCGGCCACGATCATGCGGCCGGCGCTCAATGGGAAGGGTCACCTGCAGGAGTTCAGTATTCAGATCGCAATCATCATCTGGCCGGCATCTTCATTCTCCTGATCGGGCTGACGGAACTCTGGGTCGCGCTGGGGATCGGGCTCCTTGCCTGGTCCCGATTCGTCCTCCCGATGGCCATGCTCGGAACGGGCGTCTATTTGCTGATCTGGAGCGATCATGATGCCTGGCCGATCGGCTCCCTCAGCTTCACGCAGACCCTCTTGGGCGGCGACTGGGAGATCCTGCAGCACAAGACCTATGCCGTACTCGCATTGTGTGTCGGCGCGATCGAAGGACCAAGACGGTTAGGCCGGCTGCGTCATGTGCTGTGGACCGTCCCGTTTCCGGCCTTCGCCATCGTCGGCGGGCTGATGCTTTTCCTGCACAGCCACGGTGTCCATCCTTCAGCGCACAAGATTGCGCTGGACCATGCCATCATGGGTACGATGGCCGTCGCCGCCGGTTTCTGCAAGCTGGTGTCTGAACGTACCGCCACAAAATCCGACGCCGCCCGCTCATTGCGATGGGATCTGGCCTGGGCCGGATTTATTCTGCTGATCGGCCTGCA
Organism: Nitrospirota bacterium; assembly: GCA_020028595.1. GTDB lineage: Bacteria > Nitrospirota > Nitrospiria > Nitrospirales > Nitrospiraceae > 2-02-FULL-62-14. The sequence goes on along the minus strand of JAIBHQ010000157.1, from coordinate 2,018 downwards.
ACTATTATTGTATTCGGAACAGGTGTGAGGCGATGGGGACCGACCGATCAAAAAATCCGATGCTCGCCGGCGTGCTTTCCGGCGTGATGCCGGGACTCGGACAGTTCTATTGCCGTCAATGGGCGAAGGGTGCGGCGTTTCTCGTTGCCGTATCGGTCGCCGACTTCAGCGCCGACGTCTCCAAAAGCCTGTTCGATTTCTTGCTCACTCGTGCGCTCCCGGATGACACGACGAAATTTCTCATCGGATCGCTGCTTGTGCTCGCCATCGCCGCGTGGAGCGTCATCGACGCCATCCGCATCGCCAGAAAACTCCCGTGAGCTCGTCACTGCCTCTCCTCCAGCGTTGACTCGCCTATTGCACTGTGTTAGACACACCGCATAAAATAAGCTGATTTTCAGTCTCCTGTTTCGAGGAGAACGAGAGAATTATGGGCGGTCATAGTCACTGGGCGACCATCAAGCGGCATAAATCCTCGCAGGATGCCAAACGCGGCAAGATTTTCACGCGGATTATCCGGGAGCTGACCATTGCGGCGCGCACTGGCGGTGATCCAACCGGCAATCCGCGGCTGCGTCTGGCGATCTCCAAAGCCAAGGATGCGAACATGCCGGGCGATACGCTCAAAAAAGCGATCCAGCGCGGGACGGGTGAATTGCCTGGCGTGACCTACGAGGAATTCGCGCTGGAAGGATACGGGCCCGGCGGGACCGCGGTGATGCTCGAGATCACCTCGGACAACCGGAACCGCACCGTGGCCGAGATCCGCAATCTGCTCACGAAGAACAACGCGAACCTGGCGGAAGCCGGCGCCGTCTCCTGGCAGTTTCACAAGAAGGGGCTGCTGACGGTCGAACGGGGCAAAGTCGAGGAAGACCGGTTGATTTCGCTCGCGCTGGACGCCGGAGCCGAAGACGTGAAGGCGGGCGCGAAGTTGTTCGAGGTGATCACCGATTCGCACGACTTCGAAAACGTAAAAAAAGCGCTGGCCGATGCGAAAATCGACACGGCGTTTGCCGAAGTGACGTTTATCCCGCAGAACTCGATCAGGCTTGAGGAGAAAAATGCCGAGCAGATGCTCAAGCTGATGGAAATCCTCGACGAGCACGACGATGTGCAGAAGGTGCATGCGAACTTCGACATTTCCGACGAGGTCATGGAGAAAGTTGCCGCAGCAGCGGGTTAAATTAACGACATGATTGCCGCGCTCACGGGCCGGCTGGCTCACAAGGCTCCTTCCCACGTGACACTCGACGTGCACGGCGTCGGGTATGAAGTGTTCATCCCTCTCAGCACCTTTTACGCTCTCCCGGAGATCAACGAATCCGCATCGCTCAGCGTCCATACGCATCTGCGCGAGGATGCGATTCAACTCTATGGTTTTGTCACTACGCTGGAAAAGGATTCCTTCATCCTGCTCACCAGCATCAGCGGCATCGGGCCCAAACTGGCATTGAGCGTGCTCTCTGCGCTGAACGTGCCCGATCTCGTTGCAGCCATCCTGGCCGGCGACGTGGAAAAGCTCTCCTCCGTCCCCGGCATCGGAAAGAAGACCGCCGCACGGATCGCGCTCGAGCTCAAGGACAAGGTCGAGCGATTGCGCGTGACGCCCGGTCCGATTCCTCAGGCCGCGAGCGGCCCGATGGGCCGCCTCCAGGACGATGCCTTGTCGGCCCTGGTCAATCTGGGCTACAAGGCGGCGGACGTGAAAGCGGCCATCACGCGGGCCGTGCAGGTGCGCCCGGAACCGGTCCCGCTGACCGAATTGATCCGCGAGGTATTGAAAGATCTGGCAAGGGGGTAGTATGAACAAGGCCATGCACAGCAAGTCCCTGTTGGTCCGGTTCGTCATCAGTGTGCTGATGATTGGCCCCTGTCTGTTCGTGCCACAGGCGGCTTTTGCGCAATACACGGATCAACCCAAGAACCCTAGTGTTCTCGTTCCGCGTGAAACCATCGTGGACGAGAAAGACAGGGATAAAGAAATACCCATGATCCCGATGCTGCATTGCGGCAAG
>JAIBHQ010000016.1 GCA_020028595.1 Nitrospirota bacterium | reverse complement strand
AGCCAGGACATGCACGACGCGGAACATCTGTACCGCCTGCTCGAGCACGACATCGTCCCGCTCTATTACGACCGGGACCGCGACGGCATCCCGCGCGGCTGGCTCCAGATTGTTAAAGACGCCGTCCGTACGGTCGCTCCACGGTTCTGCACTCGCCGAATGGTCAAAGAGTACATGGATCTCCTGTACGCGCCGGCCGCCTCTCCAACTGCCCCCCGCTGGTAAATTCCATGCGCGCGCGCGGGCTCCTAGGAACCGGTCCGACATTGACCGGTCTACTGCGGCAAACGATCTGCGGCCATCTGCATCGTTCTCGGCCCCAAAAAATCCTCAATGTATTCCGGCGAATACACCTCCGGTTTTTCCGGGCCTGCGGCCTTGCATCTGACCGCACCTCCTTTGCCTCGTCACGTCCGGCAATGTCGGACAGGTTCCTTGCCATCGCCGTCGGTTGCGGGCTCGGAGTCGCATGGCTTGTTGCGCCCATCCTCGCCGTTCCCTCCCACGCATCGCTCCAGGACGACGCGCTGAAAGCCTTTCAGCAAGGCCGCTTCGACGAAGTAGTCCGCCTGCTGGAAGGAACATCCGCAGAGCAGCACCTCTCGCCGGAAGTCCTGCGCGCCGGCGTCCGCAGCGCGTTGCGCGTCGGCCGGCCCGACACAGCGCTCACCTTCTATACGCGGCTCGTGCCGCCGGGCCGCCCCGATGACGCCGCGTTGCTCCGCGACCTGGCGCTCGCCATCATCACCCGCCACGTGCGCGACCCTCAGGAGCACCTCCGCATTGCCGCCTATCTGGCGCTGACCGATGTCGCGCCGCACGACGCAGTGCCGCTCTTCGAAGACGGTCTGCTCGATTCGTCGGTCATGGTCCGTGCCCGGGCCGCCGAGGGACTGGCGCGAGCCCGGTCCTCCTCCACGACGTCGGCGCTTGCACGCGCGCTGGACGATCCAGCGCCTTCCGTCCGCATCGCCGCATTGAATGCGCTGGGAGCCAAGACCGACCCCGGACTTCGCCCCAGGATCGTCCGCTTATCGAAATCCGAGGAAGGCGTCATCCATATCTTTGCGTTGGCCGCGCTGGCCCGCATGGGACAGTCGGACGCCGTGGACGAGATCGCCGGCGAAGCCACCCTGCCGGATGCGGAACTTCGCATGGCGGCCGTGGGCGCACTGGGTCAGCTGAAGCGACCCTCCAGCTTGCCGATCCTGAGCCAATCCGTGTACGATCCCGACCCATCCGTGCGCGCATTTGCAGCCGGCGCCCTGGGCGACTTCGGCGACCCCAAGGGGGAACCGGCGCTGCTTCACGCGCTGGAAGACGACGACCCCCGCGTCCGCAGCATCGCGGCCGCCAGTCTCGGGAGGCTGAAACTGGCCCAGAGCCGGCCGGTGCTCCGGCAAGCAGCCCGCGATCCGGTGGGTATGGTGCGAGTCGGTGCGGTGGAAGGGCTGCTACGGCTGGGCGATCCCGAAGCGGTGCTATTCGCAGCCGACCTGGCGAAGCATCCCGACCCCTCGGTCCGCGGCGCCACGGCACAGGCGGTGGCCTTGTCGGGAAACCGCAAGGCGTTCCTGGTCGTCGAATCGTTGTTGAAAGATCAGCAACCGCAGCCCCGCCTGATGGCGACTCGGGCCATCGGCAAGCTTGGCGGACGCGAAGCATTGGCGCTGCTGAAACAAGCGTTGAACGATTCCGATCCGGCCATCCGGATCGCCGCAGCCGGCGGCGTGATCAAGCTGCTGACCGCCAAGTGACGAATCGCCATGGCGCAGGCTGAACAGAAGGGGAAACCTATGTTGAAAATACTCGGCATCACGGTGCTGCTGGGCAGCGTGTTCTTGCTGGGCTACTACACGGGGCAGCGTCCGGCGGAAGTCAGGAAAGCCGTTAAGGAACTCTCCTCGGAAGTCATCGATACGACCAAGGACCTCTCGCGCAATGTCATCGACACCACGCAAGGGCTCGAACGCACATTGCGCTATCGGCAGGGCGTGGTGGACGCGAAGGAACGGCTGCTCGAAGCGCGATCCGATCTCAACGACAAGAACTTCGGCGACGCCGCCAAGGAACTGGCCGAGGCCGTCACGCACCTGGAACAGGCCGGCTTGACCGGGGAAGAAGGCGGCAAGGCCGCCAACGCCAAGGCGCTCGCCGCAAAGATCAAAGACGTCGAAGGGGACCTGTCAAAGGGAAGGACGGTGAGCCGGGAAAAAATGAGCGCGATTCAGAAGGAGCTCGATGCGCTGCTGAAGCAGTGATCAGGCGTTCGCCGTTGCTTTGTTCTTGTTCCACGCCGCCAAAATTCGCTCGACCCGCATCCGCACGACCATATCCGGATCTTTCATCAAGGGCTTGATCGCCTGGCGGCCACGCTCGTCGCCAAGCTTCTCCAACGCGGCGGCGGCAGTCAGCCGGGAGAACCAATCCGAATCTTTCAGCATCTCGATCAACGGATCGATGGCAGCGGCATCCTTGATGCGCCCCAGTGCAATGATCGCCTGTTGACGGACGCCTTCGTCCTTATGCTTGAGCGCCCCCACCAACTGCTCCACCGCCGGCGTGCCCAGCTCGATCAGGGCCTCGGTTGCATCGTGCTTGAATTCATCGTTGTGCAATAGCTGCATCAAGGGATCGAGCACCCGCTCGTCCTTGATCTTGCCGAGGGCTCGGATCACGCTCTTACGGAGATCCCAATCCCTCAGCACCTTGATGAGACGCTCGACCGCGGGAGAACCGACCTGACCCAGGGCCTCGATGACCGCCTCGCGGACCTGCCAATCGCCGTCGCGCAGCGCGCTCACGAGCGGCTCCACGCATCGCTCGTCGCCCATCTCGCCGAGCGTCACCACCGCTTCGCGGCGGGCGGTCCACTCCGGGTCTTTCAGAAGATCGATCTGAATATCGATCTCGTCCTTGACCTTTTCTTCTTCGAGAGGTGTTTCGGCGGCCGGCGCATCACCGGGCGACGGCTCGGCTGACTTCGTCAGCGCGTCCGACATCCGATCGGCCAGGGCATCGGTCGCCTCCGGCGCATCGGACATGAAGAAATCGTCTGGCTGATCGGGCTTCTCGGTCATGGATTGCAATCTGTGCCGACAGTGCAGGCTAGGCGGCCGGAGCGGCAGGCTTCGCAGCAGCGTCGGCCTTTTTCTTCCCCATTGCATGCTGCTTCCGGATCGACAGTCGGCGCCGCTGACGCTGGACGCGCTTCAACCGCTTGTGCAATTTCCTGAACGGCGCATCGCCTTCCGAATTCTCCAGCTTGACGCGCTTTTCCGCCACCTTCGTTTTCAACCTTGTTTCTTCATCGGTCAGCGAGGTTTTCTTCTTCTTGGCCATTGCCGCACACTCCTCGAGTTAGAAATAAAAATACAACGGTCGCAGTGTAGTCGAGACTCCTCCAGCCTGTCAATCAGCGGGAATGTAAAACGGAGAAGAGCAGAAGGCGGGATCAGGGAATTTCCAACGAGGCCACGGCGGCATAGGCGCGCCGTTCTGCGGCCTGGTAATCCGCCGCGCGGCGGACACGCCGTTGGCGCCAGAGGTCATTGGGCAGCGTCCGGACGGCGCGCACGTGCCGCGGCTGCATTAGAACCAGGATACTGTCTCCGGCATCCGCCGTCATGGCAGCCGATGGGATCGGCAGGAGGTCGGCGGCGGAGACAAGACCTGCGCTCTGATCCCCCACGACTTCGATTTGAACGGCGGCGACGCCGCTGTCCACCATGTCCAATGCCCGGGCGCCCGCAAGGGACAGGTCCAGCACGCGGCCATAGAGATAGGGGCCACGGTCATTGATCCGGACGCGCACCTGCTTTCCATTTTCAACGTTGGTCACAAGAATCGCCGTCCCAAGCGGCAAGGTCCGGTGGGCGGCGGTGAATGCTTCCATATCGTAAATCTCACCGTTGGCGGTCATCCACCCGTGAAAATCCTCGCCATACCACGAGGCGATGCCCCGCTCCTTCATGCTGACGTCCAAATCCGCCTGGCCCTTGGGCAGAACCGTGCAGGCACTCACGGCAAAGCCGCACGCCAACAGGAGCATCCATGCTTGACTGACCCCTCGTCGTCCCATCACCATCGCCCTCCGTCTTCAGACATGCACACCTACTCGTTCCCACGCACCTGATGTACCCCTACACCTAGACCTGTACCGAAGTCTCAACCCTAGATATTGTGTGTTGATGACTAATCGAACCGCAAGCTGAAGATGTATGAAGTGGATTGACTATACCCGGCGCGGCTGTAGGAAGTCAAGAGCTCTGTTCTGATGGTGGGCTGGCTGGTTCAGCTTGGCTTGAGAAACACCACCGCGAGCGGCGGCATAGTCAGGCACACCGAATAGGAATATCCGTGCCAGAAAACCGGTTCGGCTTCCACGCCCCCGAGATTGCCGACATTCCCGCCACCGTAGGCGGCCGCGTCGCTGTTCAGCAGCTCCCGGTACCGGCCCGGTGCCGGCACGCCGATGCGGTAGCCATGCCGAGGCACCGGTGTGAAATTGCAGGCGCAGACCACAAAGTCGTCCGCATTCCTCGCCCGCCGGATGAAGGCCACGGCCGATTGCTCCCAGTCATTGTAGTCGATCCATTGAAAGCCGTTCCACTCGAAGTCCACTTCGTGGAGCGCCGGTTCGGTCCGGTAGAGCCGGTTGAGGTCGCGCACCCACTGGTGGAGCCCGCGGTGCGAGTCCTGCTCGAGCAGATGCCAGTCGAGGCTGGCGTCGTGGTTCCACTCGCACCACTGGCCGAACTCGCCGCCCATGAACAGCATCTTCTTGCCCGGATGCCCGTACATATAGCCGTACAGTGCGCGCAAGTTGGCGAACTTCTGCCACAGATCGCCCGGCATTTTGTCGAGCAGCGCGCGCTTGCCGTGGACCACTTCGTCGTGCGAGAGCACCAGCACGAAATTCTCGGTGAAGGCGTAGAGCAGCCCGAACGTGATGTGGTTGTGCTCGTGCTTCCGGTAGACCGGGTCGAGACTGAAGTAGCGCAGCATGTCGTGCATCCATCCCATGTTCCATTTCAAGCTGAACCCCAGGCCGCCCGCATAGGTCGGACGCGACACGCCGGTCCAGGCCGTGGACTCTTCGGCAATGGTGAGCACGCCGGGATGATCCCGATGCACCACGATGTTGAACTCCTTCAGGAACTCGATCGCGTCCAGATTTTCGTGGCTGCCGAACTGGTTGGGAATCCATTCGCCGGGCTGCCGGGAATAATCCAGATAAAGCATGGACGCCACCGCGTCCACGCGCAGCCCGTCCACGTGGTACTTGTCCAGCCAGAACAGCGCGCTGTTGAGCAAAAAATTTCGCACCTCCACGCGCCCGAAATTGAAAATGCGGCTGTGCCATTCCGGATGGTAGCCGAGGCGCGGGTCGTGATGGTCGTACAGTTGCGTGCCGTCGAACCAGGCCAGTCCGTGCGGATCGTCCGGGAAATGCGACGGCACCCAGTCGAGCAGCACGCTCAGCCCCGCCCGGTGGCAGGCGTCCACGAAGGCCATGAACTCCTCCGGCGGGCCATGGCGGCTGGTCGGCGCAAAATAACCGGTCGTCTGGTAGCCCCAGGAGCCATCGAATGGATGTTCGGTGATCGGCATCAGTTCGACATGGGTATAGCCCAGGCCCGTCACATACGGGATCAATTTAGCCGCCAGTTCGCGATAGGTCAGCCAGCGATTGTCCTCCTCCGGCACGCGCGCCCACGAACCAAGATGAACTTCGTAGATCGCCATCGGCGCCGCGAGGGAGTCGCGCCGTCCGCGCTCGTCCATCCACGCCCGATCGCCCCATTGATATTTCGACAGATCGCGAACGATCGACGCCGTCTTGGGCCTGAGTTCGGCGGCAAACGCGTAAGGATCCGCCTTGAGAAAGGCCGCGTCGGCGTCCTGCGGCCGGATCTCGTATTTATAGAGCGTGCCCTCGGGCAGCTCCGGAATAAAGAGTTCCCACAGGCCCGTCGCTCCCCGGCTGCGCATCGCATGGCGGCGCCCATCCCAGCCGTTGAAATCACCGACGATGCTGACCCGCCGCGCGTTGGGCGCCCACACCGCGAAGTGCACGCCCGGCACGCCCGTCACCGTGCGCAGATGCGCGCCAAACCGGTCGTACGCCTGGTACAACCGGCCTTCGGCGAACAGGTGCAGATCGAAATCGGACAGGAGCGGAGGAAAAGCGTAGGGATCGTGCCGCTCCGAGACATTCCCCCAGCGGTCCGTCACGCGAAGCCGATAACCAGGCGGCGCCCCCTGAGGCAGATGCACTTCATAGACGCCGGTGTCCTGCACCGCCCGCATCGGAACCGCGCGGCCAGCCGCTCCGTCCGGCATCAATACAACTTCCACGGCCTCCGGCAGAAAGACACGCACCATCGTCCCCGACCCTTCGCCGGACGGCTGGGGGCCGAGAATCGAAAAGGGATCCCAATGCTCCGCCCGAATGAGCCGTTCGATTTCATCGTTTGGAATCGTCATCAGCCGCACTCTATCGCGGGACAGGGAAAAAGGCAAAGCGTGCGTGGCTTGACACATTTCCGACTACGCACCTAAGATGCCGGCCCATGAGCGACCTCTCGCAGCGAGATCCGGATCAGGCAGCCCGGCTGGCGCGCCTCGTCCTGGTCGCCGGCGTGGCCTATCTCCTCTTCCAAACCTTCAGCCCGTTCTTCACCGCCATCGCCTGGGCCGCCGTCCTCTCCTACGCCCTCCACCCGCTCCACCGGCGCCTGGTCCGCGCCACCAGGGGACAAAAGATATTCAGCGCGCTGCTGATGTGCAGCGTCGTGACCGTGGTGATCATCCTGCCGCTGTTCTATCTCTCCGCGCTGATCGGCGAAGAACTGGCCCGGACATACAAAGCCGCCATGGCGCTGGTCTCGCAAGGAGGCCTGCTGGAAAACATCCGCCGGGAATACCCCATTGTCGGCGCGGTGGTGGAACGCCTGCAGGAATACGAACGGCTGACCGGGACCAGCCTGCGCGAGGCGCTCACGGACAACCTGCAGGGCATGGGCAAGTGGTTGTTCGAAGAAGCCACGCTGGTGGCCGCCAACGTTCTGCTGGGCCTGTTTCAGACTGCGGTCATGCTGGTGTGCACCTTTTATTTTTTGCTCGACAGCGAACGCGTGGTGCGGTGGATCGAGAACGCGCTGCCGCTGACGCTTCCGCAACAACGCATCGTGTTCCAGCGATTCGACGAAGTCGTCCGAGCCTCGGTCGAAGGCAGCACCATCGTGGCGATTCTGGAAGGGCTGATCGGCGGGTTGGCGTTTTGGGTCGCCGGACTCTCCACGCCGGTTTTATGGGGCGTGGTCATGGGCGTGCTCGCCTACGTGCCGGCGGTCGGCGCGTCGCTGGTGTGGATCCCCGGCGCCCTGTACCTCTGGTTCATCGGCGCCTACGGCAACATGGCGGTGGTGTGTGTCGCCGGAGGAATCATTGCACTGCTCGACCACGTGTTGCGGACCATCCTCGTCGGCAACCGTTCGAAGTTGCATCCGCTACTGGTGTTCTGCAGCGTGCTGGGCGGGATTAAGTTCTTCGGGATCCTGGGCATCGTGGCCGGGCCTCTCGTCGTCGCGATCGGCCGGGCGATGTTGGATATTTACCGGATCGAGAAAACAGGTTCGATCGAAATGCCCTCGGCTCAAAAACGGTGATGGGCGCTACTTCAAACGCAGCATTTTCTTTTCGATCTTCGTCTCCGCGACGAACTTCTCAAGGCTTTCCGACAACGCGGCGCTGAGCAGGCTTGCGGCATCGTCCGCATCGAACCAGACGACCGTCTGCGAGCCGGCGCCGCTGAGCGTCATCCGGACAATGCTTCCGTCTTCCGCATTCACGGCCTCGATGACAGTCTTCGCCGACGCCGTGATCTTCGTCGAGCCGAACGTGCTGGCGGCGTTGGCGGATAACTCGACGACCTTGCCGGCAATCGTCACGTGCGGTCCGCCGTCCGGGCCGGTTCCGGAGACCGGCCTGGCCAATTCCACACGCCAGCCCCGTTTCTTGAGATAGTCGGTGACCACCTGGGCCACCACCGCGCCGACTTTTCCTCCCGGCACGTTGAACAGGGTCTCGCCGCCGCCCCGGTGGGAACGGGCGCCCAGCCTCTCTTTGTTGGGCCGTGCATCGTCGAAATCCGCCACGACGACGATGGTGTCGGTGGAAATCTGCATCTTCGGCGCTTCAACCAGGGGAATCGCGTGCAGATTCAACGCAACCAGTTCGCCCTTGCCGGCACAGCCGGTCAGCGTCAGCAACCAGAGCCCCGCAACAATCACTCCTGTGCGCATGTTCACGACCCCCTCCTTCACAGCCAGCCTTGATGCATGACGATAATGAATGATGCCGGATTCTCATGACCACGAGGCGCGACTATAACAGATTCACCCACCCCATCAAAGCCTTCCCAGCCCGCATTATTCATGAGGGTTCGTGGCGAAACCGCTGAGACGCCACGCGAGACGGGCGCGTGGAGCCGCGAGGAAGGGAGGCAGCCTTGAACAGGCTGTTGACCGCCCGAGCGGCGAGCCCGCCCGCCTGGACGCGCCAAGCCCGCGGCCAGGCTTGTCGTAGCGGCGTCTCGGCGGTTGCAGTAGAAGCCGTCATGAATCATGCGGGCTAGAGCGCAAATACATTTCCTCCGCAACTGTCCCTTGACTGGCTGGAAAGCGGCAGTTAATATCCAGCCGCTCAATCCCTCGCATGATCGACGTTCAACACATCACCAAGCGATACGGCGACCGGACCGCCATCGAACGCGTGTCGTTCTCCGTCAACAAGGGGGAAGTCCTCGCGTTCCTCGGACCGAACGGCGCCGGCAAGACCACCACCATGCGCATCCTGACCTGCTTCATGCCGGCTACCGAAGGCACGGCAACGGTGGACGGGTTCGACTGCTCCGAGCAGCCACAGGAAGTCAAAGCGCGCATCGGCTACCTGCCGGAAACCCCGCCGGTCTATCAGGAACTGACCGTGTCGGAATATCTGACCTTCGTGGGACGGCTCAAGGGCATGAAGAGCGCGGCCCTGCGCGAGCGGATGCCCCTCGTCATCGAACAGGTGTCGCTCGGCGACGTGCGCCACCGGCTGATCGCCAACCTGTCCCGCGGCTATCGCCAGCGGGTGGGATTGGCCCAGGCGCTGTTGCACGATCCGCCGGTGCTGATTCTGGACGAACCGACGGTCGGCCTCGATCCCAAGCAAATTATCGAGATTCGGGAATTGATCAAAAGCCTGGCCGGCTCGCACACCGTCATTCTCAGCACCCACATCCTGCCGGAGGCCACCGCGGTCTGCCAGCGGGTCGTCATCATCAACGAAGGCCGGATCGTCGCGGTGGACACACCGGAGCATCTCTCAGCCCGGCTGCGCCGCTCGGAAAAAATCAGCCTCACGGTGAAGACGCCGCCGCACAATTTTTTGGACCGCCTGCGCGGCATCCCCGGCATCGTCAGCGTCTTCGCGCCGGCGGACAGCGGCGCGTACCTGGTGGAATGCGCCCTCGGCCGCGATCTGCGGGACGAACTGGCGCGGTTCGTCGTCACCAACGGCTGGGGCCTGCTGGAACTCAAAACCATCTCGATGACGCTCGAAGACGTCTTCCTCCGCCTCACGCAGCACGAAGACGGCATGGGCGAACG
>JAIBHQ010000015.1 GCA_020028595.1 Nitrospirota bacterium | reverse complement strand
CATCGGTTACGCGGCGGGACCCAAGGACGTGATTACGGCCATGGCCAACATTCAAAGCCAAAGCACCTCCAACCCGACCTCGATTTCACAGAAGGCGGCAGTCGCGGCGCTGAGTGGAGGAGACGCGTTTCCCAAACAGATGGTGCAGGAGTTCGACCGGAGACGTCGGGTGATTGTCGAACGCTTGAACAAAATCCCCGGCGTGAGTTGCCGGATGCCGACGGGTGCCTTCTACGCGTTTCCCAACATTTCAGGACTCTTCGGCCGCAAACACGCCGCCGGTACGATCGCATCCGCGTCCGATCTGGCAGCCTATCTTCTGCAGGAAGCCAAGGTGACCGTCGTGCCGGGCGAGCCGTTCGGCAGCGCCAGTCATATCCGCCTCTCCTACGCGACCAGCCTGGACGCCATCACCCGTGGGCTGGACCGTATCGACGCGGCCATTCAAAAACTGACTGCGGCGTAGCAGGATCAGGGCTTGATTCACGCCTGAAACGCGTACCTGCGGCATACTGTATACTGACGGTTGATTGAAGAGACGGAACGAGGTGAGTCGTGCCGATTTACGAATATGTGTGCCAGGGTTGCCGGCACCGCTTTGAGGTAAAACAGAGCATGGCAGATCCGCCGCTTTCGAGCTGCGAGCGCTGCGGCAAGGCCGTCACAAAAGTCATCTCGGCTCCGGCCATTATGTTCAAGGGCACCGGGTGGTATGTCACGGATTATTCCGACAAGATGAAACCTGGAACTGATTCCAAGACGGAAGAAAAGAGCGATCCAACTCAGAAAAAAGATACCGACTCATCTGCCGGCACTGCCACCCCGGCTGGCGCAGCAACGCCGGCATCACCTACTCCATCTGCAGGACCGGCAAGCCAGCCGGCAGTTGCCGGTACGGGTTCATCTTCGACCACACCGGCGACGCCGTCTTCTTCCTCGCCGAAATAGTTCCGTCGAACCGTCCCGCTAGCGCTTCTTCGGAGCCGCCACGGCCTTTTTCTTCGCTGCAGCCGCTTTCGCCGCCGGTTTAGCGGACATCTTGGCAACTTTTTCACGCTCAGCCGAGAGGCTCTGCTCCAGACTTGCCACCTGATCGGCTCTGGTCTTGAGCAGCCTGGACATTTCCTCAATTTTATTCACCAGCGCGGCTTTTTCGGTCGTCAAAGTGGCCACGTGGGCATCCACCTTGGTTTTCTCCGCCGTCACCGACTGGGCATCAGCTTTCAACTGTTCGATCTGGGCCTGGAGAGCCGGCGGCCAATAATCACACCCACTCATGCCAAGCGTCATCATTACGATGAGCCCTGCCAGCCCTGCACCTCTCCCGACTTGCATAGTTGTCATCGACTGTCCTCCTTTTGGCTCTGCGCCATGACGTTCACTCACCCACCTTATCGCCTGATCACGCCAATTCGATGCCTCCCTGTGCCAACACTGTCTTCAGGGCCGTTCGTCCGATCGGTCCTTCCCGCAACAGGCGTACAACTTCTGTTGCCTCGACCACTGTCGACGGCAGCGTCGCTGACGCCGCTCCGCCATCCAAAATCAAATCCACCTCATCCCCCAGACTCTGCTCGACATCGAGCGCCGTCCGTGCCGGCGACGCACCGGCCCGGTTTGCGCTGGTCCCCGTCATCGGACCGGTGGCTCGAAGTAACTTTACAAGAAGCGGGTGCGCCGGCAGCCGCACTCCGATCGTTCCCGTCCCGGCTGTCAGGGCGACAGGCAGGCGCGGAGATGCGGGGAACACGATCGTCAAAGGTCCTGGCCAGAACCGATCCATCAGCATGGCCGCGCCGGGCGGGACATGTGCCACCAGCGCATCAAGTTGCGACCGGTCCGAGATCAATACCAGAATCGGCTTGGACTCGCGCTGTCCTTTGATGGCGCAGGCACGGCGAACAGCCGGCTCGTCCAGCGCGCAGGCACCCAACGCGTAGAAACTGTCGGTCGGCATCGCAATCACGCCGCCATCCCGCACGATGCGCGCCGCTTCGCTCAGCACCGATTCATCGGCGTCTTCCCGGAATGCCCGCGCCAACGCCATCTCAGCCATCCAAGTCGTCATGTGTGTGCGATCCCGGTGCGAAGAGCCCGCTGGGCAATATCGGAGCGATAGTGACACCCCTCAAACGAAATCATCCGCACCATCTCATAGGCCCGTTGCATGGCATCTGTAAAGTGCTCGCCGACTCCGGTAATGCCGAGCACACGCCCGCCTGCCGTCACCACGTCGCGCCCCTGACGTTTCGTGCCCGCATGATACACCAGAACGTCGCCGGACAAAACTTTTTCGGGAAGCCCGACGATCGGCACGCCCGTTGGATAGACCCCCGGGTAGCCGCCGGAGGTCATCACGACACAGACGGCAGACCGGTTATGCCATTCCACCGTCAATTGGTCCAACCGATGCTCCACCACCGCCTCGAGCACGTCCACGAGATCGGTTTTGAGCAGCGGCAGGATGACCTCGGTCTCGGGATCGCCGAATCGCGCGTTGAACTCGAGGACGCGTGGTTTCCCTTTGACGATCATCAGCCCGGCATACAGGACGCCGGCAAATGGGCTGCCGGCTTTGGACATCGCCGCCACGACAGGCCGCAGCACTTGCTCCAGCACGGCGGCGCGTAACGCCGGCGACCCAAGCGGCGCTGGCGCATAGGCTCCCATCCCGCCGGTGTTCGGTCCCGTATCCCCGTCCCCGACCCGCTTGTGATCCTGCGCGGGCAACATGGGGACGACGGTGTTGCCGTCCGTGAAGGCCATGATCGTCAGCTCTTCGCCGTCTAAAAACTCTTCGATCACGACGCGGCTGCCGGACTGGCCAAAGGTCTTCTTTTCCAGCATATCAACGAGAGCCTGCCGGGCCTGCTCCAACGTCGTCGCCACAATGACGCCCTTGCCTTGCGCCAATCCATCAGCCTTCACGACGATCGGCGCGCGCTGGCGATCGAGATATGCCAGCGCAGGCTCCAGTGACGTGAAACTCTGCGACAACGCCGTCGGGATGTGATGCCGGGCCATCAACTCTTTGGAAAATGTTTTACTGGATTCCAGTTGTGCGGCGGCGCGGGTCGGCCCGAAGATTTTCAGCTTGGCCTTGCGGAATTCGTCCGCGATGCCGGCCGCCAGCGGCGCTTCCGGTCCAACCACGGTCAGGTCTATTTTTTCCGACACAACAAACGCCTTCAGCCCGGCGATGTCATCCGCCTGAATCGCGACGCAGGTCGCCAACTGCTCGATGCCCGCATTGCCCGGCGCGCAATACAATTTCGTCACGCGTGGGCTCTGCGCAATCTTCCAGACCAGCGCATGCTCACGCCCGCCGTTCCCGATCACCAGAACTTTCATCGTGGAATCACCGAAAACAGAATGAGGAAGCAGAAAGAGGAAGAGGCCATGCTCCGCTAGTGCCTGAAGTGCCGCATGCCAGTAAGAATCATGGCCATGCCATGTTCGTCAGCGGCCTTCACAATCTCCTGGTCACGAATGGACCCACCAGGCTGAATCACAGCCGTAATGCCGGCCTGGGCCGCTGCATCAAGGCCATCGCGGAATGGGAAGAAGGCATCCGACGCCATCACGCAGCCCTTGACCGGCAACACCGCTTTCATGCCGGCCAACTTCACGGAATCCACGCGGCTCATTTGCCCCGCGCCGATTCCGACCGTCTGTCCTGGCCTGGCATAAATGATCGCATTCGACTTCACATGCTTGCAGACTTTCCACGCAAAGGCACACGTCGCGTATTCTTCGGCGGTCGGTTTGCGTTGCGTCGGGACTTGCAAAGCCTGCAGATTGCCGAGCGCGCCCAAGTCACGGTCCTGCACGATCAATCCACCGACGAGCTTCTTGAGATCGATCCCTTCGGGTTTCACTTTGCTGAGCGGTCCGATCTCCAGCAGGCGAAGATCCTTTTTCCGCTTCAGTTCGGCCAGCGCATCCTCCGCATAGCTGGGTGCGATGACCACCTCGACAAACGTGGACGTGATCTCCCTGGCGGCGGCCAGATCCACCGGCCTGTTGAACGCGATCACGCCCCCGAAGGCCGACACCGGGTCCGTTTCACGCGCCTTCACGTAGGCCTCGACCGGCGTAGAGCCGAGCGCGACACCGCAGGGATTGTTATGCTTGATGATGACCACGGCGGTTTCATCGTATTCCTTGGCCAACTCGAGCGCCGAATTGGCGTCCAGGAAGTTGTTGTACGACATCGCCTTCCCGTGCAACGTCCTGGCCCGTGAAACCGACGGCTCCCTGGCATTCAGCTCGCGATAAAACGCGCCCTGCTGATGAGGATTTTCCCCGTACCTGAGCGTCTCCACCCGTTCGAACTGCAGGGACAGGACGGCAGGAAACTTTCCGTCGCTCCCCTGCACCTGCTTCTCCAGATAACCGGCAATCAGGCTGTCGTACCGGGCCGTATGCTGGAAGACCTTCATCGCCAGTTCGCGGCGCAGCGCTGGTTCGACCGTGCCGGTCTTCAACGCCTCCAGCACTCGCGCGTAATCAGCCGGATCGACGACGACCGTGACGTCCTCATGATTCTTCGCGGCCGACCGCAGCATGGATGGACCACCGATATCAATGTTCTCGATGGCTTCTTCAAACGGACAATCAGGCTTGGAGATTGTGGCTTCAAAGGGATAGAGATTGACGATCACGACATCGATGGGACCGATCCCCTGTTGCTGCATCTGCGACACGTGCGCAGGCACCGAGCGGCGGCCGAGCAGACCGCCATGGATCTTAGGATGGAGCGTCTTGACCCGACCGTCGAGAATCTCCGGCGAACCGGTATAGGCCGCCACGTCCGTCACGGCCACGCCGGCATCCCGCAACGCCTTGGCCGTACCGCCCGTCGACAGGATTTCAGCTCCCAGGGCCGTTAATCCCTTCGCCATCTCGACGACGCCTGTTTTATCGGACACGCTCACGAGCGCGCGCTTGATGCCAGCCATGCAATCCTCTTGTGGCCTCTTGTGGATAACTCAGGCAAGAAAACCGCGCGCAGAATAACAGATGCCCTCTCGAAGTTCAACCGGCCCATTCTCCTCATTGACATCGCGGAGAGGCCCAACTACAATTTTGCAGTCGAGGATTCCCACATTGCCTTCCCAATTCGTTCATCTGCATCTCCACACGCAGTACAGCCTGCTCGATGGCGCTAATCAGATTGATCCGCTGGTGAAGCAGATCAAATCGTTCGGCCAGCCGGCCGTTGCCATGACCGATCACGGCAACATGTTCGGCGCGGTGGAGTTTTATCGGAAGGCCAAAGACGCCGGGGTCAAACCGATCATCGGGTGCGAAGCCTACATGGCCCCCGGCAGCCGCTTCACCAAAGATAGCGCCCTGGCGCACAACGACTACTACCACCTCATCCTGCTCGCGACGAACCTGACGGGCTATCAAAATCTGATCAAGCTGGTCAGCAAAGCATATCTTGAAGGATTCTATTACAAGCCGCGAATGGATAAGGAATTATTACAGCAGCATCATGCGGGCTTGATTGCCCTGTCGGGCTGTCTGAGCGGCGAGGTTGCCTATCTCATCGGGCAAAGGGATGTGGAAGGCGCCACGAAGGCAGCCGGCGAGTATCGCGAGATTTTCGGGAAGGACCATTATTATCTCGAACTGCAAGCCAATGGGCTGGAGCATCAGCGTGTTGCCAACGACGGCTTGCTCGACATCCATAAGAAGCTCGGCATTCCGCTTGCCGGCACCAACGACTGCCACTACCTCAAGAAGGAAGACGCCCGCCCCCACGATTTAATGCTCTGCCTCCAGACCGGCAAGACGATCAACGAGCCGAACCGGATGAAATTCGACACCGACCAGCTCTACGTGAAATCGACGGAGGAGATTACCGCCGAGTTCAAGGAACTCCCGCAGGCCATCGCCAACACGGTCAAGATTGCGGAGGCCTGCAATCTTGAGCTGGCCCTGAACCAGACGCACCTGCCTCAATACAAAGTCCCGGACGGGTTCACGCGGGAAACATATATGGAACACCTTGCCCAGGACGGACTGGCCGTGCGGCTGAAGGAACGGCCGAGTTCGATTCCGGCCGCGGCCTATGAGATCCGCCTCAAGGAAGAATTGACCATCATTTGTTCGATGGGATTCGCCGGCTACTTCCTGATCGTGTGGGACATCATCCGCTTTGCCCGCTCGCGCGGAATTCCGGTCGGACCCGGCCGCGGGTCCGCCGCAGGCAGCCTGGTCGCCTACGCGCTGCGCATCACGGATCTCGATCCACTCGTCTACACCCTCCTCTTCGAACGGTTCCTGAACCCGGAGCGCGTCTCGCTCCCCGATATCGACATGGACTTCTGCATGGATCGGCGGGGCGAAGTCATCAACTACGTCGTCGACAAGTACGGTTCGGACCACGTCGCCCAGATCATCACGTTCGGCACCCTCGGCGCCAGAGCGGCGATCCGCGACATCGGCCGGGTACTGGAGATTCCCTACGCCGAAGTGGACCGCGTGGCCAAACTGGTGCCGAACCAGCTCAACATCACATTGGACGATGCCCTGCTGCAGGAACCGAAACTGCGCGAACTCACCGAGACCGATCCCAAGATCGGCGAGCTGATGTCCATCGCCAAATCGCTGGAAGGGCTGGCCCGCCACGCCTCCACGCACGCAGCCGGCGTCGTCATCTCCGAAGAGCCGCTGACCAATCACGTGCCCCTCTATAAGGGGGCCAACGATGAAATTGTCACCCAATATTCAATGGGCGATGTGGAAAAGATCGGACTCGTCAAGTTCGACTTCCTGGGTCTGAAAACCCTGACGATGATCCACAACGCGGTGACCTTGATCAACCAGACATATCCCGACCGGCCCCCGCTGGTCATCGAGCAAATCCCGTACGCCGATCCAGAGACCTTCGCGCTGCTCGCGTCCGGCAAAACCACCGGACTCTTCCAGTTGGAAAGCGCGGGCATGCGCGACCTGCTCACCGGTCTCCGCCCCGACCGGTTTGAAGACATTATCGCCATCATTGCGCTCTACCGTCCGGGCCCCATGGATCTGATCCCCGACTTCATCAAACGCAAACAGGGCAAGGTCCCCATCACCTACGAAGTACCGGAATTGGAGGCCTTGCTCAAAGACACCTACGGGGTCATCGTCTACCAGGAGCAGGTCATGGCGATCGCCAACAAGATCGCCGGCTTCTCGCTCGGTCAGGCCGATATCCTGCGCCGCGCCATGGGCAAAAAGAAGCCCGAGGAAATGGAGAAGCTCCGCGCCAAGTTCCTTGAAGGGGCCAAGCAGCGCAAGATTACGG
Organism: Nitrospirota bacterium; assembly: GCA_020028595.1. Lineage (GTDB taxonomy): Bacteria > Nitrospirota > Nitrospiria > Nitrospirales > Nitrospiraceae > 2-02-FULL-62-14. The sequence goes on along the minus strand of JAIBHQ010000015.1, from coordinate 2,390 downwards.
AACCGAAGGCGAAGAAATTATTCGATCTGATCCAGAAGTTCGCCGGATACGGATTCAACAAATCCCACGCCGCCGCCTACGCGGTCGTCACCTACCAGACGGCATATTTGAAGGCGCATCATCCCACTCAATTCATGGCGGCCCTGCTCACCATCGAAATGGGGAACACCGATAAAATGGTCGGGTACCTCACCGAGTGCCGGGACATGGGCATCAAGGTGCTGCCGCCAGACGTCAACGAGAGCCGGAAGGATTTTGCCGTCGCGGAGGGTGGAATCCGCTTCGGCCTGGCCGCCATCAAAAACGTCGGCGAAGGCGCGGTGGAATCCATCATCGACGTGCGCAACGACAAGGGAGCGTTCCGATCGTTTTTCGATTTCTGCCGTGGCATCGACCTCCATAAAGTGAACAAGCGCATGCTGGAAGGGCTCATCAAAGCCGGCGCCTTCGATTCAACCGGCGCGCGCCGCGCGCAGCTCATGGCCGTGCTGGACCAGGCCGTCGATGAAGGCGCAGCCGCCCAGCAGGAGCGCGAGCGGGGCCAGACCAGTATTTTCGGGGACGAGTCGTCCGCCGGTTCCGCCCAGGGCCCGGCCGGAACCTCCCTGCCGGATCTTCCGGAGTGGGATCAGGGCCAGATGCTCAAGTACGAACGCGAACTGACGGGCTTCTACATTACCGCCCACCCGCTGTCACGGTTCGAAGCCGCACTGAAGAAGTTTTCGACGGCAACCACGGGAACGCTGGGAGAGGTGACCGACGGCAAGGAAGTGAAGCTGTGCGGCATCGTCACGACGGTCAAAACCCTGACCACCAAAAAAGGCGACCGCATGGCCTACGTACAGATCGAAGATCCGCAAGGGCTGGTGGAGATCATCATATTCCCGGATCTCTTTAAATCCGCGTCGGACTTGCTGGTGCCGGAGCGCATCGTGCAAGTCACCGGCATCGTGGACCGGGCTGAAAAAGGCACACGTCTGAAAGGCACGAAAATCGAAGCGCTCGACAACCTGCTCGCCCGGGCGGTCTCACGAGTCAACATCCGCGTCAACGACGGGCCGGACGTCTCGACTCAACTCGGCCAGGTGGAACAAATTCTCCGACGCCACCCCGGCCCGACCGCCATTTCCTTTACGCTCTGCCTGCCGCCGGATATCGAAGCCGATACGACTCCCGTTCCCAACGTGAAGATCCTGCCGAGCGATGGATTCGTGACTGAAGTTGAAAATGTGCTAGGCAAAGGCGCCGTCGTCATGCTGTAATACGGGTGCACACGCGGCATGAAAGATTACCTCGAATTCGAAAAGCCTCTCCGCGAGCTTGAGGAGCGGATCGATAAACTGGCGGGTTCCGGCTCGACCAAGCCGGCCGTCGAAGAAGAAATCCGCAAACTCAAGGCCCGCCTGGCCCAGACCGAGGTGGAGCTCTACAGCCACCTCACTCCCTGGCAACGCACCCAATTAGCCCGGCATCCGCAGCGGCCCGGAGTCCTCGACTATCTCAATGCGTGCTGCCGGGACTTCGTCGAGTTGCACGGCGACCGCCTGTTCGGAGACGACCAGGCCGTGATCGGCGGCTTTGCCCGCTTCAACAACCAGACCATCATGGCCATCGGACACATGAAGGGAAAAACGCTCAAGGAGCGGATGCAACGGAACTTCGGCATGCCCAATCCGGAGGGCTATCGCAAGGCGCTTCGCCTGATGCGACTGGCGGAAAAATTCAACCGGCCGGTCGTCACGTTTATCGACACGCCGGGGGCCTACCCGGGAGTCGGCGCCGAGGAACGCGGGCAGGCCGAAGCCATTGCGAGGAATCTGTTGGTAATGTCCAGGCTGGCCGTGCCGATCATCTCCATCGTGACCGGAGAAGGCGGCAGCGGCGGCGCGCTGGCGCTGGGCGTGGCCGACCGCGTCTTGATGCTGGAACATGCCGTGTACTCGGTGATTTCACCAGAAGGCTGCGCCGCCATCCTGTGGAACGATCCGGCCAAAGTACAGGACGCCGCCAACGCGCTGAAGATGACAGCCAACGACTTGCGCGGGCTCGGCGTGATCGATGACGTGATCCCTGAACCGACCGGCGGCGCACACCGTGATGTCCGTATGACAGCCGAGCGGGTTGCCAAATCTCTCGCGGGCCACCTCAGCCAGCTTGGCGAACTTTCTTCCCAGGACTTACTCGCTCACCGCGACAAAAAATACCGCGCCATGGGCGCCGTCTCGGAACCACCCGCCGCCGGATAGCGCACTCAGAATGTTCAAAAAGGCGGTTTCACACCCGCCCACCCCGCACGCGCCTAGACGCGTGCTTTTCCCGTGAGCGGCCGCAGCGAGCGAGGACCGAGGCATACTTTTTTCGGTATGTGGAGGTTCCGAGCGATGCGAGAA
>JAIBHQ010000014.1 GCA_020028595.1 Nitrospirota bacterium | reverse complement strand
CGCTTCTTAAAACAAATGGTCCGCGCGATGGTGGGAACGCTTGTGGAAGTGGGGCAGGAAAAACGGAAACCGGAGGAGATGAAGAAGATTCTCGACGCGAAAGACCGCCGGGCCGCCGGCTACACGGCTCCTGCGCACGGCCTCTACCTGGTCTCCGTCGCCTACTGACTGCCGTTTGCCCAACGAAAACGGCCCGGCCGGAGTCTCCTCCGACCGGGCCGTCTTGTTCAACGCCGACAGCTGATAATTTTGATGTCGGCTGTTTTAGACCCTATCGGGTCCGGCCCACCAAGGAAACCCCCTTCATCAGGAGATCACGATTGCCCAGTAATTGGGGAACCTGTTCGTTGTTGTACTCGCGCCGGGCCACCCGCTCCACCTGCGGCTTGAGATAGTCGAACACCTCCTGCAGGTCCACCGCCCCGTCCTTGTTCTGGTCCGCCTCGCCCTGCAGCCCCTTCAACATGAAGTACGTGAACAGCCCGTGCCCTTTCGCGTCATAGGTGCTCGACACCTGGTCGCCGGAGCTCGCCGCCAGCACCACCGTCTTGCCCTTCGCCAGCACCGGCATCTCCACTGACAATCCCATCGGCCGCATGCCCTTCGCAATCACCGACCGCCCCCCCGCCCCCGAGAAGCAGGAGTCCAGCATCACCACCACTTCCTTCGCCGGGAGGGCCGCCAACTGCTCGTAGAGCCGCTTCAATGGGTAGCCCGTTGTATCAATGTACGCCGGGTCGCCGTCATACGGCACTAGGTAGGCCTCCCCGGTCTTGGGGTTCGGCGCCCCGTGCCCCGAGAAGTACACAAACACCGTATCCCCCTTCTCCACCCGGTTCGGCAGCCATTTCTCCACGTATTTCTCCAAATCCGTGCGCCCCGCATGGTCATCCACGATCAGAATGACATTTTCTTCCTGAAACCCCATTGCCTTGATCAGATAATCGTTCATCACCTGCGCGTCATGCGCCGCATAGTCCGCCTTCGGCAGCTTCTGCCGGTACTGTTCGACCCCCACCACCACCGCGTAGGCGTTCTTCCGCGCCACCACCTTCCCCTCCGGCACCTTGTCCACGTCGCTGGCGGGAATCACCGGCTTGGGCTTGGCCGCCACGGCGCCTCCGAATATCGGATCCGCCCCGCCCCTGGCGTAAGCGACCAGCCGGCTGTCGCTTTCGATGTCGGACGCAAGCCCTTTGATCAGCGACGGCAGTTTTTTATGCACCTCGTCCATGGCCTCTTCACCGGCGGAATTGGTCATACACGGAACGCCGACGGGCGCCAGGGCCCCGAGCGACAGGAACGTGAGCATGTGACACATGAAAATCGTGCCGTTCATCGTGTTCGGACTCAGTCCGGTGGACTTGGTGAGCTTGGCCACGAGCACCTTGGACTTGACATCCTTGAACAGGACCTCGAGCCTGACGTCGAGTCCAGCCCCCTGCGCGGCACCGAACCCACCGCCACCTCCCCCCATCCCCGTGATATCCAACCCGACGGACGCGACCAGATCGGCCCGCTCCGCCTTGCCGGATTCCGGAACCACCTTCACATCCTCGAAGATATTGGCCAGCTCGGCCTGCAGGGTCTGGTTGAGCGCGTCATACGCATCCACAACAACATGCCAGGTATAGACGCCCTGCGAGAGATCGAATTTCTGCTCCTTCGCCTTGGGATCGACCACCATCGCGATTTTCACCGGGAGCTTTTGCTGATCCGCCGCGGCCGGCTGGTACAAATCCTTCTTGACGACCCCATTGTAGGTGCAGGCCGTCAGCCAGACGCTCAACGCGGCAACCGCCGCCAGTCTCATCGTTGTGTCCATGGGGCTCCTCATCAACGGTTTTTCTCCCCCATCAGAAAGACGCCCTTGGCAAGAATGTCCCGGTTGCCGAGCAGCTGCGGGGTCTGTTCGTTGTTGTACTCCCGCCGGGCGATCCGCTCCACCTGCGGCTTCAGATAGTCGAACACCTCCTGCAGGTCCACCGTCCCGTCCTTATTGCCGTCCGCCTCCCCCTGCAACCCCTTCAGCAAGAAGTAGGTGAACAGCCCGTGCCCGTTCTTCTCGTACGTGCTCGACACCTGGTCCCCCGAACTGGCCGCCAGGATCACCGTCTTGCCCTTCGCCTGCACCGGCGTCTCCACCGAGAGGCCCATCGGCCGCATGCCCTTCGCAATCACCGACCGGCCCCCCGCCCCCGAGAAGCAGGAGTCCAGCATCACCACCACTTCCTTCGCCGGCAGCGTGGCCAGTTGCTCGTAGAGCCGCTTCAATGGGTAGCCCGTTGTATCAATGTACGCCGGATCGCCGTCATAGGGCACCATGTAGGCTTCGCCGGTCTTGGGATTCGGCGCCCCGTGCCCGGAGAAGTAGATGAACACCGAGTCGCCCTTCTCCACCCGGTTCGGCAGCCACTTCTCCAGATACTTCTCCAGATCGGTCCGGGCCGCATGGTCATCCACCAGCAACGCGACATTCTCCTCCTGCAGGCCCAGCGTCTTGATCAGATAGTCGTTCATCACCTGCGCGTCGTGCGCCGCGTAGTCCGCCTTCGGCAGCTTCTGCCGGTACTGTTCGACTCCTACCACCACCGCATAGGCGTTCTTCCGCGCTACCTTCCCCTCCGGCACCTTGTCCACGTCGCTGGCGATGACCGGCGCTTTGGCCACCACGCCCGCCATGGCGGGCGGCTGGCCCGGACGCACCCCCGAGGCAAAGGCGATGACCCGCTGATCCGATCCAATGTCGCTCGCCACACGCCGGATCATCCCGGGAATCTTGGCTTCGAAGACCTCCACCGCATGTTCGCCCTGCGAATTGGCCGCCATGGGCATGAAGATAGGCGCACCCGCAAAGAGGGTGAAGCCGGTCAGAAAGGCCCCAGCCATGGCGCCGCCGGACAGCCCAAGCGCGACGTTCTCGGAATGTTGATAATTCGCCACGGTCATCCGGGTCTGCGCATCCTGCAGCTTCAAGGTGATCTGGCAGGAAAACGTGTGAGCCACGTTCTCGGTCGCTTCGAACGTCACATAGGCCAGCAGACTGGCATCGCCGGCCTGCTTGGCATTTTTCACCACCACGACGTCCTTAAAGACAGTCGCCAGCTCGGCGGCCGTGGCGTTGGCAAATCCCGGGTTTATCTTGACGTCATACTTGATCATGTCCTTGTTGGATCGAATCAGCTTCGTCTGCTCGTTTTCTTCCACGATCAACCCGACCTTCAAGGGAATCTCTCCGCCGGTCTGGCCCGTGGGGCGGTAAAACTGGTCGCGCAAAGCGCCCTCGAATGTGCAGGCCGACAGCAGCAGCGTCAAGCCGAGCAGCATCAGCGCCGGGACACGAGTCGGAGTTCTCATGGAATTCTCCTCGCGCATTAACGGTTCTCCAGTTTTTTTCTCAGCTCGATGATCTCCCGTTCCATCGCTTCGAAGCGGTCCAGGATGGGATCCGGCATGTTCGTGTGGTCCATCGTCGCCTCGGGCATCCGCTCGCCTTCCGCTTTAATAATTCTCGCGGGCACGCCGATGACGGTGGAATTGGGCGGAACGGATTTCAGCACGACCGAGTTGGCGCCGATTTTGACATTGTCGCCGACTCTGATCCCGCCGAGAATTTTCGCGCCCGCGCCGATCACGACATGGTTGCCGATCGTCGGATGGCGCTTCCCATGCTCCTTGCCGGTCCCGCCCAGCGTCACGCCCTGGAACAACGTCACATAATCGCCAATTTCGGCCGTTTCTCCGATCACGACTCCCATGCCGTGGTCGATAAAGAAGCCGGTGCCGATCGTGGCCGCCGGATGAATCTCGATGCCCGTCAGCCAGCGGGCAAGCTGGGAGATCATCCGCGGGAGGAGCGGAATGCCCCAGAGGCGCAGACGGTGCGCCACGCGATAGGCCAGCAGTGCGTGGAAGCCGGCATAGGTCAGGACGACCTCCAGCGTGCTGGCAGCCGCAGGATCGCGGTCGAAGACAGCCTTCAAGTCTTGTCTGATTCTGCCAAACATCTACACCGCCTCGATCAGACAGATCGCCTGTGCGGCAATCGCTTCTTCCCGCCCGATGGCGTCCAGATGTTCGCCACTTTTGACCTTTACATTGACCATCGCACGTTCCACCTTCAACACCTCTGCCATACGAGTACCCATCGCGTCCAGATGCGGACCTAAACGTGGCGCCTGGGCAATGATCACGGTATCTACATTTACCAGGCGATATCCCTTTTTTGCCAGCAATCCCGACACTTCCTCCAACAGCACCAGGCTGGAGATGTTTTTGAACTTCGGATCGGAGCTGGGATAGTGCCTGCCCAGATCGCCTTCGCCCATTGCACCCAGCATCGCATCGCAGACCGCATGCACCAGCGCATCCGCATCGGAATGGCCGATCAACCCCTGCGTGTGCGGAATGTCGATGCCGCCCAAAATCAGCTTTCGGTTTTTCCCCAGTGGATGAATGTCGTAGCCTAATCCCACCCGCATCCGCGCCATTGACGTCTCCTACCTGCCCGCCCGCGACGCGAGAATGGATTCCCCCATCGCGAGATCCTCGGGCCTGGTCACTTTGATGTTGTCGGTGCTGCCTTCCACAATCGCCACACGATGGCCTAATTGCTCGACCAGTTGTGCATCATCGGTTGCGCGAAAGCCGTTCTGCAGAGCCTTGGCATGGGCCTCCTCGAGCAAGGTCCGTTTGAACGCCTGCGGCGTCTGCGCCAGCCACAGGGGCTTTCGATCGATCGTTTCCTCGATCAACCCATTGGCCCCGGCCCGCTTGACGGTATCCCGCATCGGGATGGCCACGATAGCTGCTCCGTGCTTCGTTGCGGCTTCCACGACCTGCGCAATCATGCTCACAGTGAGAAACGGCCGCACGGCATCGTGAACCAGCACGGTCTCGGCATCATTGCCGACGGCAGCCAGCCCCAAACGAACCGAATCCTGCCGCTCGGCGCCGCCGGCCACGATCTTCCGGACTTTCTTGAATCCGTACTTTTCGACGATGTCACGCTTGCAATAGTCGAGATCGACCTGCGGGGCCGCCAGCACGATGGCGAATATCGCGTCCGAGGCTTCCAGGACACGAAGGGAATGCACCAGCAGGGGCAGCCCGCCCAGCGTCAGAAACTGCTTTGGGGTCTTGCTCCCCATGCGCTGCCCCTGTCCAGCGGCAGGCACGAGAGCGACGGTGCGATTACCCACGCGCGACCTGAACTTCTTCCTTCACTTCCGCTTCTTCCTTCAACCGCGTGAAAATCATGCGCCCCGCCGTCGTTTGCAGCACGCTGGTGACGATCACATCCACGTTCCGGCCGATCTGCCGCTTGGCATTATCCACGACGATCATTGTGCCGTCGTCCAGATACGCCACGCCCTGCCCGGCTTCCTTGCCTTCTTTCAGAACAAAGACCCGGATCGCCTCGCCAGGCAGCACGACCGGCCGAAGCGCGTTGCACAGCTCGTTGATGTTCAGCACCCGCACGCCCTGCAGTTCGGCCACTTTGTTCAGGTTCAGATCGTTGGTGATCACCTTGGCGCCGACCTTCTTCGCCAGCACGACGAGCTTGGAATCCACTTCCTTCACGTTCGGAAAGTCGTCGTCGATAATGCGGACGTCGATATCCACCATCTTCTGGATCTTGTGCAGGACGTCCAGCCCCCGCCGTCCCCTCGCGCGCTTCAGGGAATCCGACGAGTCGGCGATATGCTGCAACTCGTGCAGGATAAACTGCGGCACCAGGAACGTGCCTTCCAGAAAGCCGGTCTCGCAGAGATCGGCGACGCGCCCGTCGATGATCACGCTGGTATCGAGAATTTTCTTGCTGTCCGACACCGGCAACTCGCTGGGCCGGACCGGACCGCCGAGTTGCTCGTTGCCGAACCGGGCCCCGAGCGTTATCCCGAGATACGGCAGGCCCAGCAGAAAAACCAGCCCGCCGACGTGAAAGAGAAACGCCTCGACGTCAAACACCGCGCTGCCGACCCATTCAATAAGTCCGGTAAGAAGAAGACCGACAGCCAGCCCGGTTGTGGCGCCGATAATGGCGCCGAAGGACGCCCGATGAAGCGCATACTCCACCACCAGCACGAGCCCGCCCAACGCCGCGCCGATGGCAAATCCCATCAACAGGAATTCCCACTGGCTTCCCTCCTCGCTCCGTACGAATAAGGCCATGCCGGCAAGGCCGCTGATGAACACAAACCCCATGCGTCGTGCCATCGTGCCACCCCTTTGGAATGATGTGATATGCAATCATGAATCCTGCGTATTTATGGTTTCAACGTAACAAACAACGGATGCCCCTGGCGCTTGATCAACAACAACACGGCTTGCCCTGCGCCGAGCTTGGAAGCGGCCCGCTCGTAGGCTTTGAGCGTGGGGGTCGGCTGCCGGTTGACCTCCAACATCAGATCCCCCTCCTTCAGCCCGGACTCTTCGGCCGCGCTGCCCTGCCGCACCTTCGCGATCACGACGCCGCGCTCGTTGGCCCCCAGCCCGAATCGGGCCGCCAGCTCGGACGTCAATTCGCGCACGTCAAGATCAGACAAGCGGCCCGACGTCGGCGCGGCCTCTCCTGACTCCTCGCTCCCGGCCTGGGCGATGTTTTTGGGTTGTTCGACGATGGCCACCTCGGCCGTGCGGACTTTCTTGTCCCGCATGAATTTGACGACGGCCTTTTTTCCGACCAGCGTCTGCGCCACCGCATTGCGAAGCTGCGTCGCATTCTCCACCGGCTTGCCGTCATACTCGACGATCACGTCGCCACGCTCCAGGCCGGCCTTCCTGGCCGGGCTGTCGGCCAGCACCTCGCTCACCAGCACGCCCTTCGGCTCCGCCAATCCGAACTGGGAAGCCAATTCGGGAGAAAGATCCTGGATGGACACGCCCAGCCACCCCCGCACCACCTTGCCATGCTTGACCAGTTGCTCCATGATCGAGCGGGCCAGGTTGCTGGGCACGGCAAAACCGATCCCCATGTTGCCGCCGCTCTGACTGAAAATCGCCGTGTTGATACCGGCCAGCTCGCCGCGGGTGTTCACCAGTGCGCCGCCAGAATTGCCGGGATTGATGGCGGCATCGGTCTGAATAAAATCCTCGTACTCGGCGATTCCCGCCGCCCGCCCGAGCGCGCTGACGATACCCAGCGTGACCGTGTGGGTAAGGCCAAAGGGGTTGCCGACCGCCAGGACGAACTCCCCCACTTCCAGCTTGTCGGAGTCCGCCCAGGCGATCGTGTGCAGGCCGTCCGCCTCGATTTTCAGCACCGCAATGTCAGTTTTGGCGTCGGTCCCGATCAGCTTCGCCTTGAACTCCCGTTTGTCGGAGAGAAACACCTTGATCTCGTCCGCTTTGCTGACCACGTGATTGTTGGTGACAATGAACCCGTTCGATTCGACGATGACACCCGATCCCAGGCCGCGCTCCTTCCGCTGCGGCGGCTGTTCAAAGCGCCGGAAAAACTCGTCTCCGAAAAACCGTCGGAAGAAGGGATCGTCGAAGGGCATCGCGTGCGGACCTTCGCCCTTGCCGGTCCGCGTGCTGAAGACGCTGACCACCGCCGGCCTGACGGCTTTGGCCACGTGGACGAAACTCTGCTCTCCGCCGTTGACACCGACGGATGGAGCGATGGACGGCACGGGCGGCGCGGACTTCACCAACGGCGCCTCCGGCACCGCATGCCCGAACGGCATCCAGCCGAAATCCGAGGCCACGACGACCCCGATGACGATGCCGATCCCGATCAGCAGGGTGCCGACAAGTCCAGAGGACACGCGACCGCTTTCCGGACGTGACGAATCGAATCCGTTCATCGTGATCAGGGAATATCGCCCGCGTAGATGCCCATGATCGTCTGCAGGAACTTGATCGCGTCGGCCTTCGGACGCTGGAACGAATTGCGGCCGATGATGGATCCGAAGCCTCCCCCATCGCGAATTGCGCGGGCTTCCTCAAAGACGCTCTTGTCGTCGCTCTTGGCGCCGCCTGAAAAGATGACGATCCGGCGGCCGTCGAACGAACTCTGCACGACGTGTTTGACGCGCTCCGGCAGGGTTTTGATCGGAATCTGCTCGGTTTCGTAGACCTTTTTGGCAGCCGCCTGTTCGAGATGGGCCGTCGGCAACTTCACCTTGATGATGTGCGCGCCAAGCTGGGCGGCAATATGCGCCGCATAGGCCACCACATCGATCGCCGTCTCCCCTTCCTTGCTCAACTCGGACCCGCGCGGGTACGACCACACCACAACGGCCAGCCCCGCCTGCTTGGCCTCCTCGGCAATCGCGCGCAGTTGCTCGTACATATGGCCGCAATGCGACGATCCCGGATAGATGGTGAACCCGACCGCCGAGCAGCCCAACCGCAGGGCCTCCTCCACGCTGCCGGTGACGGCCGGAAGCGGGTCTTTTTCATCGTGCAGCACGTCGTGATTATTAAGCTTCAGGATGAGCGGAACCTGGCCCGCAAAATGATGCGCTCCCGCTTCCAGAGATCCCAGCGGCGCGGCGTAGGCGTTGCAGCCGGCCTGAATCGCCAGCTCAAAATGATACAGCGGATTATAGCCGAGCGGGTTGGATGCAAAACTGCGCGCCGGGCCATGTTCGAAACCCTGGTCCACGGGAAGAATCACAAGCTTCCCCGTGCCGGCCAGCCGCCCGTGGTCCAGCATGCGAGCGATGTTGGCCCGCGTGCCCGCGCTGTCGCTGCCATACCAGTTCAGAATGTCTCGTATGCGAGCGTTCATCGTCACTCCTCCTCACACATCACGCAACCACAACCAGGCGAGCTACCGGACTCCAAGCATAAAGTCCTCGGCAAGCGTCACATCGTCCTTGCTCCCGATCAGCAACGGCACCCGCTGATGCAGGCTTTTCGGTTCGATGTCCAGAATCCGCATCATCCCGGTGCTGGCCTTCCCGCCCGCCTGCTCCACCACCATCGCCAGAGGATTGGCTTCATACAGGAGGCGGAGCTTGCCCTCCGGCTTGTCCTCCTCGGCGGGGTACAGATAGAGCCCTCCACCCAGCAGCACCCGGTGCACGTCCGCCACCAGGCAGCCTGAATAGCGGCCCGCATAGGGCCGGCCGGTTTGCTTGTCACTGGCCTTCAGGTACTCCAGAAACTTCCTGGTACTGTCCGGCCATTTCTTCGCGTTGCCCTCGTTCACCGCATAGACCCGCCCCTTGGCGGGAATCTGAATATTTTCGTTCGACAGATAATATTCACCGATCCCTGGATCCAGCGTAAACCCGTGCACGCCGTGGCCGGCGGTAAAAACCAGCATGGTGCTCGACCCATACATCAGATAGCCGGCCGCCTCCTGCTTCGTGCCCTTGCGGATCAACTCTGACTCCGACGGCATCCCCTTGCCATCGTGCTTGAGAATCGAAAAGATCGTTCCCAGCGGCATGTTGACGTCCGTATTGGACGAACCGTCGAGCGGATCGAAGAGCAGCATGTACTTGCCGTGCGGCCAATTTCCCGGCAGCGTGATCGGCTTTTCCATTTCCTCCGAGGCGAGGGCGCAGACGAACCCGCTGTACTGAAAGACTTTGACAAAGGTGTCGTTGGCAATGGCGTCCAGCTTCTTGACCGTTTCCCCCTGGACATTCGTGTCTCCCGTCGTGCCGAGAATGTTGATCAACCCAGCCCGCCGGAGATCCTGGGCGATGAGCTTGCCGACAAGACCGATCTGAGTCAGAAGACTGGAAAACTCTTCCGTCGCACCTTGATGCGAGG
>JAIBHQ010000156.1 GCA_020028595.1 Nitrospirota bacterium | reverse complement strand
GAATTTGCATCCGACTCGCATTACGTCCACGATTCCAAGGCACCCTGGTGGACCAGGCCGGCCCCGAAAGACGCGCATCAATATACGATCAAGTCAGGCAAGGGAATTGAGCTCAAAGACGGCACATCCTATGCCGTGACTGTCGCAGCCGTTGCAGGGGGGCAGCGGGCGCCTGCCACGCCGGTGCAGGCGACGCCCGAACCCAATTGGTTCAACTGGAACCAGGCCAACAACCTGGCCATTGTCGTGATCTTTGGGTTTGTCGTGCTCGGCTCGATCCAGGCTGCCAGGCGAAAGGAAATTTTCCTGCGCCGCATTCCCGGCCTCGATGCGGTGGATGAAGCCATCGGCCGCGCGACCGAACTTGGGAAGCCCATCCTCTATCTCACCGGCGCCGGGGACATGAGCGAGCCGTCAACGGTTGCCGCTGCCGTGATTCTCGGACGGGTTGCCAAACGAGTCGCTTCCTATGAGACCGAGCTGATGGTGCCCCACCGGGATCCCATCGTCATGGCTGTCTGCCAGGAAATCACCAAGCAGTCCTATCTCGAGGCGGGCAAACCGGATGCCTTCAAGGAAGATTCCAACTTCTTCATCACGACCGACCAATTCAGTTACACCGCGGCCGTGGACGGCATCATGCTGAGAAAGCAGCCGGCCGCCAACTTCTTCATGGGCTCCTACTTTGCCGAATCCCTGCTCCTGACAGAAACCGGCGCCAGCACGGGTGCCATTCAGATTGCCGGCACGGACTCCGACCACCAGATGCCTTTTTTCGTCACCACCTGCGATTACACGCTGATCGGCGAAGAGCTCTATGCGGCCAGCGCCTATCTGTCGCGTGAGCCGGTTCAGGTCGGCACGCTGCGTGGGCAGGACATCGGCAAGGCCTGCATCCTGGTCGCCCTGGGACTCGGAACCGCCCTCGCCACGGCCGCCGTTCTGTTTCATGCGGATGTGTCGCTCGTGCTTGATCTCGTGAAGGATTGGAAATGACCTTTCTGCGTCGACAGCTTCCACTCCTGATTACGCTCGTTACCGGCCTGCTGTTTGCCGCGCAGTACTACATTCCGCATCCGTCCTCCGAACTGATGCTCACCTCGGTCTCCAAGTGGCTGCAGATTATCGGCGGATTTGCCCTGATCCTGGGTGTGACCAGCCTCTTTCGTATCCACGCCGTCAAGATCAGGCGGAAGGAGCCGGGCTGGGGGTACAGCTTCGTGCTCTACGCCGGCATGATCGGCACGATTGTGATCGGCCTGTGGCATGGCGGGAAGGAAACGACGGATGGCATCACGACGACCTTCGGGTGGATTTATACATTCATGATGGTGCCGCTGCAGGGAACGATGTTCGCCATTCTGGCCTTCTTCATCGCCTCGGCCGCGTACCGTTCATTCAGGGCCAGAAGCCGGGAGGCGGCGGTCCTGCTGATCGCTGCCATCATTGTCATGATGGGCCGTGTGCCGCTCGGCGAGCATCTCATCCCAATCAGCGGCGATATCACGCAATGGATTCTGAACGTCCTGAATGCCTCCGTGCGGCGGGCCATTTTAATCGGCGTCAGCCTGGGCGCCGTGGCCCTGTCCCTGAAGATTATGTTTGGTGTCGAACGCGCCTATTTGGGCGGTGGAAAAGAGTAATGGGTAACGAGTGATGGGTGATGAGAACATGAAAAGAAATGATTCCTCATCCGTCACGCATCACTGGTCACTCATCACTGGACAGTTATGAACTTCGCCGAACGCATGCTGCATATCGATCGCCGGATCATTTTCCTGATGATCGGCCTCTGCACCTTGATTCCCTTGCTGTACCCGGTCGGCCTCGCCATCAAAGTCTCGCCCGAGGTCAAAAGCGTCTATGACTATATTGAAGCGCTTCCGGAAGGTTCGGTCTTCCTGCTGTCGTTGGACTTCGATCCGGCCTCCAAACCCGAACTGTACCCGCAAGCCGTCGCCTTGTTGCATCACGCGTTCAAGAAGAACCTGCGCGTGATCGGTATGACGCTCTGGCTGCCCGGCACCGGCATGGCCAGCGAAGTCGTCTCACGCGTCGCCCGCGAGGAGGGGAAGGTATCCGGAAAAGACTATGTGTTCCTCGGCTGGAGCCCGGGCGCCAGCTCGGTCATCATCAATATGGGGCAGGATCTCTACAAAGCCTTCCCCACCGATTACAACAATCAGCCGACAACGGAATTGCCGGTCCTCAAGGGCGTGCAGAGTCTGCGGGACGTCGCCTACGTCATCAGTCTGGCCGCGGGCAGCACCGGGATTGAAACCTGGTACGTCTTCGGCAAGGACAAATATAAATTCGAGCTGGGCGGAGGCTGCACGGGCGTGATCGCGCCCGGCCTGTACCCGCTGCTGCGCAGCGGACAGATCAACGGCCTGATCGGGGGATTGCGCGGGGCTGCCGAATATGAAGTCTTGATCGGCAGAAAGGGCAACGCCGTTGCCGGCATGGATGCGCAGTCGGCGACGCATTTTGCCATCATCCTGCTGGTGATCTTGTGCAACGTATTCTATCTTCTGACCCGGACGTCGAAGAACCGGGCTGAGCAGAGCCTGAGGTAGGGCATATGTCATTCGAAGTCATTCTTGGCGCATGGGTGGCAACGGGATTAACCCTGTTCATCCTGACATTCCTCTATCAGGACAACCCGCTTTTCAAGCTGGCCGAGCACCTCTACGTCGGCGTCTCCGTCGGCTATGCGATCGTCAAAACCTACGACACCGTGGTCATCCGCCTGATCTACGAGCCCATGGTCATGCAGGGAGACTGGTGGCTGCTGATCCCGCTTGCCATCGGCGCCTTGATGCTGACGCGCTATGTCCCGAAAGCCGCCTGGATGTCCCGCATCGCTTTTGCCTTCGTCGTCGGTGTCGGGTCAGGCCTGGCCATTCCCCGGGTGATTTCTTCGTATATTCTTAAGCAAATCGAAGATACCGTTCGCCCTCTGGCATCCCTGGCAACGGACGGGAGCACGACGTTCACTTATAGCCTGCTCAACCCGGCCAGCAACCTGAACGCCATTGTGCTTCTGATCGGGGTCGTCTCCGTCCTGTTCTATTTCTTCTTTTCAGTCGAACATACCGGACCGGGGAAGGCCGTCGCGCGAACCGGCATCATCTTCCTGATGATCGCGTTCGGCGCCGCCTTCGGATACACCGTCATGGCGCGCATGTCCCTGCTGATCGGACGGCTCACCGATTTGATTGAATATGCCCAGCCGCAATACGGGCGGGCAACGTGGTGGCTGCTGGCGGCCACGATCGCCACGCTGATCGTTTTCCACGCGCGCCGAAAGGGAACGGAGCCTCCGCAATGACCGAATCCGTCCAACGCGCACAGCCATGTCCGCTTCTCAGAAATCTCCAATTCTCTCCTTTAAAGGAGGGCGACGACCAATACGTCCTCCTGTGGGACCCCAGCGGATTGAGCACGGAGAAGCTGATCGTGCCGTTGAGCTACTTTT
>JAIBHQ010000155.1 GCA_020028595.1 Nitrospirota bacterium | reverse complement strand
GCTATGGGCGGAAACAATCTCCGAGAAACCGGTCTTCTGCCTATCGCCTATTGCCCATTGCCTATTGCCTGCAAGCGATTGGGCAATCGCTTGTGTGCGATCGCTGCTGCCGCCGTCCACGACGATGATCTCGTCGAAGCCAAGCCGCGCCGTGCGTGCGAGCGTATCCGGCAGCGCCCGTTCCTCGTTCAGTGTGGGGATGATGACGGCGATCTTCACGCTCGCTGACTCGCTAGGCGCGGGGCTGATGGGCGCGAGGCTATAGGTGGGGTTCTGGGTTAGAATTTACTGTCTTGCCCATAGCCTATCGCCTATGGCCCATCGCCTGGTTACTCCCGTTTATCCGGAGCGGCGCCGGTGAACATGAAATAGGCGACCATCATGACCGTCGCCCAGAAAATGACCTGCTTGTGCCAGAAATGCACTTCGCCGTAATGGGCGATGGCCAGGCCGAGCGTGATGGCGACCGTCATCACCGTATAGCGCAGCGTGAGGTTCGCGATGGCGGAATAGGCCCAGATGGCGAGTCCGGTGAAATAGAGCACGAGCGGCTTGTAGTCGATCTCGAACCCTCCGCTGATCGAAAGAAAGACGGTGAGGAAGCCCAGGAAGACCAGCGACGAGCCGACGATCATGCCGGGCACGTGGAGGTGCTGGTCGTCGTCGTGATGCGGATCGCGATCGGAGGACGACGGCGCGGAGTTCTGGTTGTGGGGACGTTCAGGGAGATCGGTTGGCGCCATCTGTATCCTTATGTCTTAAAATGTTTGCTCAATGTCAGCCCTTGCCGCTGATAGGAGGAGCCCAGGCTGACTCCGTACACCTCTGTCGGAATTCCGAGCATTTTCTCGTAGACGACTTTGAAAAACGTTTGCCCGTCATGGATCAGAAACGGCACGTCATGCGGGCGGACTTCCAGCACGGCCTGCGTGCCCGCGATTTCGCCCCGGCCGTGGCCGAAGCCCGGATCGAAGAAGCCGGCATAATGGGTCCGCAGCTCGCCACAGGCGGCTTCATACGCCACCATCTCGGCTGCGTAGTCGGGCGGCACGCAAATGCGTTCCTTGGATGCGAGAATGTAGAACTCCTCCGGTTCGAGCAACAGGCTGTCGTTGCGGTGCCGCTTGATCGGCTCCCAGAAGTCGGCGGCGGCGTAGTGGCCGACTTTGGACAGGTCGATCACGTGGCTGTTTTTTTTCGCGCGATAGCCGATGATGCCGTCCCGCTGATCGTCCTCGCCGTGCAGGTCGATGCGGAGAAACAGGCCGCGGTCCACCCGCAATTCGCGCGATGTCAGCGGCTGACGGCCCGCCTCGTTGTGAAAGAGCACAGGGACTTTCCGGTGCAGCGTGCGCAGGGCGGAGTCCGATACGGCAGCCGGCCCCTGAATGAGCCGCAATTGATTGAGCGAATAGCCGGTCTTGATCTTGATCGCGAACGAGCGGGGCACGATTTCCAGATAGAGCGGGCCCTGGTAGCCGGGGCGGATTTCGTCGAAGCCCGTGTTGAGGTCCGTGATCACGCGGGTGAAGATGTCCAGGCGTCCGGTGGTGCTCTTCGGGTTGGCCCGTGCGCGCAGGGTCGGCGGCAGGCGCAGGGATTCCAGCAGGGGAACGAGATAGACGTGTCCTTTTTCAAGGATGGCGCCGCCCGTCAGATCCATCTCGTACATCACGAGATCGGACTGGTAGAAATCCATCACGTTCAGCCGCGCTTTGATCTCGGACTGCTCGGGCAGGAAGCTGCTCAACAGGCGGTAGGCCTTGCGCCCCACGCGCAGGTCGAGGCTGGCCGGCTGGATCTGTTTGGATTGAATCGGCACGTCGGCTTTGATGGCGCCGTCGGCGAGCAGCCGCTTGATGGACTGGTACGGCAGGATGCCGTGCCGGGCCGCATGTCCGGCGGTGGAGCGTCGTGACGTCACGAGCCGCCCTCGCAACAATCGGAGGAGCGGGGATGCGCGCCGCTACGCGTCGACGCAGGCGCGCCGGCCATGGGCAGCTCGCGCCCGTGGCCGTTCCCCGGCTGCGGATAGCGGAAGGTCTTCTGCTCGTAGTTGTTGAGCACGACGCCTTCGTCGTCCATGTGGACCAGATAATCTCCCGGCAGCATCGGAATCTTCCCGCCGCCGCCCGGCGCATCGATCACGAAATGCGGGACGGCCATCCCGCTCGTGTGGCCTTGCAGCGCGCGAATGATTTCCAGACCTGTTTCGACGGTGGTGCGGAAATGGTTCGTGCCCTTCGTCAGGTCCGCCTGATAGAGATAGTATGGCTTCACGCGGGCCAGCAGGAGCTTGTGCATCAGCCGCTTCATGATCTCCGGGTCGTCGTTCACGCCTTTCAAGAGCACGGTCTGCGCGCCGAGCGGCACGCCGGCATCGGCCAGCCGGCCGCAGGCGTCGATGACCTCGGGCGTCAGCTCGTCCGGATGGTTGAAATGCAGGTTCATATAAATGGGGTGATATTTTTTCACGATCTCGCAGAGTTTGGGCGTGATGCGCTGCGGCAACGTGCCCGGGACGCGGGAGCCGATGCGCACGATTTCAAGGTGCGGGATCGACCGCAACGACTTCAGCACCCGTTCGAGTAAATGATCGGGAAGCAGCAGCGGGTCGCCGCCGGAGAGAATCACGTCCCGCACTTCCGTATGCTCGCGCAGGTAGGCGATGGCCTTGTCGAGGTCGCCCTTTTTAATAAAGCCCGGCTTGCCGACCAGCCGCTTGCGCGTGCAGAAGCGGCAGTAGATCGGGCATTGGTTCGTCACCATCAGCAGCGCGCGGTCCGGGTAGCGGTGAACCAGGTGCGGTACGGGACTCATCAGGTCTTCTTCAAGCGGGTCGTCCAGCGCCTCGAAGTCCTCCATCTCGGCCCGGTCGGGGACGACCTGCTTCCAGATGGCGTCGCCCGGCTCCTTGATCGTCGCCATGACCGTCGGCGTGATGCGCATCGGGTAGGGGCCGACGATGTCCTCGATCTCTTTTTCATCCACGCCGAGCCGCGCGGCCAAATCCTTGGGCTTGATCACGCTCTGCGCAAGAATTTTTTGCCAGGTTTCCATTCAGTCTCCTCTACGTCAGACGGCACGAAGGGTGCGCATCATCTTCCCCGAGCGTATCGGGCTTGGGTTGCGCCTGGGCGGCGAATTTTTTGACCGCGTCCGGTCCCGATCCGCCTTCCCCGTACCGATCGTCTAGATAAGTCAGAATGTCCCGTGTCTCGCTCAACACCAGCGCGTCGTCTTTGAGCACGGGCACGTAGTACTGCCCCGAGACTTCGAATACCTGCTTGCGGAACATGCGGGTGTCCGGCACGACGACATCCTCGAACGATACGTTGAGTTCCTCCAGCTTCTCGCGCACGACCGCGCATTCCGGGCACCAATGGGTATGGTAGAACGTCACGGCCATTGTTCAGCGCGCCTCCGGCGCGATCGCGCACGGAGCCATGATCGCGTCTTTCATGCCATGGATGAGTTTCTTATCGGGAGGGCAGACGGTGGCCAGGATACCC
>JAIBHQ010000154.1 GCA_020028595.1 Nitrospirota bacterium | reverse complement strand
GGTGATCAACGCCGTGCTGCCCGCATGCGAGCGGAGAATCACCCGCACGTCCTCCGGATCCAGGGTCAGGAGCACGCACTCGCCCTGTCCGTAGAGGACAGCCGGCAGCCGGCCCTTGCGCCGCAATTGGCGCGCCGCGCCTTTGCCCGAATCAGTTCTGATTTCCGCTGCCAGATCGAATTTCATGACGTCTCCTTACCTGAACATGACAATAGCGAATAGCGGGCAGCCTTCCGTTCGATACGTTGAGCAGCGGCTGCGAGCTACTCGCTATTGGCTTTGGTTTCAATTACTCAAACAGTGAACTGACTGATTCTTCCTCGTGAATCCGTTTAATGGCCTCGCCCAACAGCGGCGCGACGGACAGCACGCGCAGCTTGGGGCACTGTTGATCCTTGCCGTTCAGCGGAATCGTATTGGTCACGACGACCTCGGTCAACCGCGACCCTTGCAGCCGTTCGAGCGCCGGCCCCGACAGCACCGGATGCACGCAACCGGCCCAGACCGACTTCGCGCCCTTGTCGGAACAGGCCTGCGCGCCCTGCACAATGGTGCCGGCCGTATCGATCATGTCGTCCAGAAGAATCGCATGCTTCCCCTCGACGTCGCCGATGATATTCATGACCTGCGCGTTGTTCGGCCCCTCGCGCCGTTTGTCGATGATCGCCAGGTTCGTCTGCAACCGTTTGGCGAACGCCCGAGCCCGCTCCACGCCGCCCGCGTCCGGCGAGACGATCACCACATCCTTGAGATCCTTCGCAAACCGCTTGTTGATGTAGCTCAGCAACACCGGCAACGCATACAAATGATCGACCGGGATGTTGAAAAATCCCTGGATCTGTCCGGCGTGCAGATCCATTGTGAGCACCCGGTCGGCGCCGGCGGTCGTCACCAGATCCGCGACCAGCTTGGCGGTGATCGGCACCCGGGGCTGGTCCTTGCGATCCTGCCTCCCGTAGCCGAAATACGGAATTACGGCCGTGATGCGGTAGGCCGACGAGCGCTTGAGCGCATCGATCATGATGAGCAATTCCATGATCGAATTGTTGACCGGCGTACAGCACGACTGCACCACGAACACGTCCGCGCCGCGGACGTTTTCATCGATTTTAATGCGGATTTCCCCGTCGCTGAAGGACGAGATCGCAGCGGCACCCATCCCGATGCCGAGGCATCCGCAAATTTCCTTGGCCAAGGCCGGATTCGCGTTTCCCGAAAAGAGCTTGAGCGTCTTCTCCATACTCCCCTCCGAGAGCAACCGCCTAGCCGGTGAACATTGAAATGTAACGGAAAATCCGAGAAATTGTCAACCAACCGATGTCGGATGCGGCGTGCCGCCGGCCTCGCACGAAAGCGGGGCGGTCCCGGCTGGAACGGCAAAGACGCGCCAGCCTTCGGTGCGGCTGCACGCCTGCTGCGCGCGGACCGCAGCGGTCTGGTCGCGAAACACCCCGAACACCGTGGCGCCGCTCCCGGACAGCAGTGCCGCTTCCGCGCCGGCCGTCAGCAACTGCTGCTTGATCTTCCCCAGCACGCCATGCGTCGGCACCAGCGCCGCCTCAAAGTCGTTTTCCATCAGTCCCACCGCCTGCTCCCAGGAGACCACGCCACCGCGGTCGATCCGGTGCAAAGCCTCCGAAAGCGGTTGCACCGCCGTCCGTCCCGCCGACAATTGCTCGTAGGCCCACCGTGTTTCGATCGGAAACCCCGGATTGACCAGCACGATCCAGCGCGTGCCCGTCACCGCGAGCGCCGTCACGTCTTCGCCCCGGCCCCGCACCAACGCGCTGGGCGAGAACAGGAAAAACGGCACGTCGCTCCCCAACGGCGCGCCGACACTCCCCATCGCCTCACGCGACCAGCCCAGCCCCAGCAGCGCATTCAAGGCGACGATCGTGGCGGCCGCATCGCTGCTGCCGCCGCCCAGGCCGGCCGACACCGGAATCCGTTTGATCAGATGAATCTCCACGCCGGGAGGCCGGCTTTCCGCATGCCCTGCGCGCGTCATCACCGCCGTGGCGGCGCGCACGACCAGATTGCGCCCGTCGGTCGGCATGCCCGCTTCGTCGCACTGCAGCCGAACGCCCGGACGCGCGGACAGCCTGACATATAATTCGTCTTCCAGGCCCACCGTCTGCATCACGGACCACAGATTATGGTACCCGTCCGGCCGGCGATCCAGCACGCGGAGCACCAGGTTGACCTTGGCCGGTGCGTTAATGCGGACCGTTCGTTCGCTTCCCATCGCTCCCACCATCCTCGTCCTCGTCATGGCCTCTCGTGATCGCAAATTTGCTCAGGCGATAGCGGAACGACCGCGCATCCAGCTGCAGCAACTTGGCCGCCCGCTTCTTGACCCATCGTGCGCGCTCGAGCGCCTTGAGCAACAGATCCTTTTCGATCGCATTGACCAACTGCTCCAGATCGAGCCCCTCCGGCGGCAGTTCCGTCGGGTACGCCGATTTCGCCGCGGCCGCCGGCCGATGCAGCCAGGCGGCCACATCCTCTTCCTTGATCGTCGCCCCGCCGCCGAAAGCCACCGCCCGCTCGATCAAATTTTCCAGTTCACGCACGTTGCCCTTCCATTCATGAGCCGTCAGCAACTTCAGCACATCAGCCGACAACGTGGGCGAGGACGTTCCACCGGCACGGGAAAATTTCTCCAGAAAATGCTGCGCCAGCATGGGGATATCCTCCGTGCGCTGGCGGAGCGGCGGCAGTGTGATCGGAATGACGTCCAGCCGGTAGTAGAGATCCTCCCGGAAGACGCCTTCCGCAACGGCCTTCTCGAGGTCCTTGTTCGTCGCCGCAATCACCCGCACATCGACTTTCACATCCTGCGTCCCTCCGACGCGCCGGAACTCCCGCTCTTGCAGGACTCGCAGCAGCTTGACCTGGGTCGCCGGCGTCGTTTCCCCGATTTCGTCGAGAAAGATACTGCCTCCGTTGGCCACTTCGAACAGGCCGGCCTTGTTCGTCGCTGCGCCGGTAAACGCGCCTTTCACATACCCGAACAATTCGCTTTCCAGAAGCGTCTCCGGCAGGGCGCTGCAATTCACCGGCACAAACGGCATCCGGGCGCGCGCACTGTTGGCATGGATTGCCCGGGCGACCAGTTCCTTGCCGGTCCCGCTCTCTCCGCAAATCAACACGTTGCTTTTGGTATCCGCCACCTTCTTGACGATATCCAGCACCTTCTGCATCGCGTCGCTTTTTCCGATCAACCGGGCCTGCGGCGTCTTTGCGGCTATTTCACGCTTCAGCAGCATGTTATCGGTGGAGAGCCGCCGCTGCTTCAGCGCATTTCGGATTTTGAGCTGGACTTCATCGACCTGAAACGGTTTGGGGAGGTAATCGTAGGCGCCCAGCTTCATCGCCTCCACCGCCGATTCCGCCGAGGCAAAGGCCGTGATGAGCAGCACGACGGAGTCGGGCGACGTGTCCTTCACCGCCTTGAGGACCTCCAGCCCGCCGACTTTCGGCATCTTGAGATCGGTGATCACCAGGTCGAACAGCTCCTTTTCAATCCGCGCAATGGCTTCGTCTCCGTC
>JAIBHQ010000153.1 GCA_020028595.1 Nitrospirota bacterium | reverse complement strand
GTCCATCCGGTTCGGGCTGGGACGGTTCAACACGAACGAGCAGGTGGACTATACAATCAAGCGCATGATCGAAATCGTGACCAAGCTGCGGGAAATGTCCCCGCTCTACGAGATGGCGAAAGAAGGAGTCGATTTGAAAACTGTTCAATGGGCAGCGCACTGAACAAACCGTGACACGTGAAGCGTGACGCGTGACAAGGAAGTGAAAGGGAGGAAGCACCATGGCCTACAGTGAAAAAGTCGTTGACCACTACACCAACCCCCGGAATGTGGGGAGCTTCAAGAAGGATGAGAAGGGCGTCGGCACCGGCATGGTCGGAGCGCCCGAGTGCGGCGACGTGATGAAGCTGCAGATCAAGGTCGAGGGCGAGCGGATCGTGGACGCCAAGTTCAAGACCTTCGGCTGCGGCTCCGCGATCGCCAGCTCGAGCCTGGCCACGGAATGGCTCAAGGGCAAGACGATCGACGAAGCCCAGACCATCAAGAACACCGACATCGTGCAGGAGCTGAACCTGCCGCCGGTCAAGATCCACTGTTCGGTGCTGGCCGAGGATGCGATCAAAGCGGCCCTGGCCGACTATAAAAAGAAAGCCGAGACGGAAACCAAGTAAGGAGTCCTAGATGGAGACACCAAACACGACACCCGCAACACCGGCCATCACGCTGAGCGACGCGGCGCTGAAAGAAGTCAAGCGCCTGATCAACGTGCAGGGCCTGACCGAGGGCGGCCTGCGCGTGGGCGTCAAGGGCGGCGGCTGCTCGGGGCTGAGCTACACGATCAATTTCGACGAGAAGATCGGCCAGTACGACACCGTGTACGAGTTCGACGGCGTGAAAGTGATTATGGACGCCAAGAGCGCCATCTACCTGCAAGGCACTCAGCTCGACTTCCAGAAGGACCTGATGAGCGGCTCGTTCAAGTTCGTCAACCCGAACGCTGAAAAGACCTGCGGCTGCGGAGAATCTTTTTCCGCATAAGCCTGACGAGCGACTGATAATAACGGGCATGGCGGCTATGAACGGCTGCCATGCCCGTTGTACGAGGGACCATGGACCACGGACACGACACCACCAATAAGCGCACCGAACTCCCGATGGCCCGGAGCATGTGCTGGCATTGCCAGTCCGAGGTCACGGGCGAGTATTACTGCGGCCAGTGCGTCAAGGTGCAGCCCCTCTCGAAGGAGATGGACTATTTCACCTGCCTGGGCCTGCCACGGCTGCTCGCCATCGACACCGCCTCGCTGGAAGCCAAGTACTATGACCTCAGCCGCGCCTTCCACCCGGATTTCTTCCAGCGCAAGACGGACACGGAACAGCAGATCAGCCTGGGCAATTCGGCCCTGCTCAACACGGCCTATCACACGCTGAAAGACCCGATCCAACGGGCGGAATATCTTCTGAAGCTGGAGGCGGGATCGGCCAAGGACATCCGCAACTCCCCGCCAGCCGATCTATTCGAGGAAATCCTTGAACTCCAGGAGGATTTGGAAGCCTTCCGGTCCGCGTCCTCCGCCCGCGATGCGAACGAGACGGCCCAGCACCGGACCAAACTGCTCGCGGACCGCGGACATCTGGACCAGCGCCAGCAGGCCATGGATACGAAGCTCGCCGGCCTGTTCACCAAGTGGGACACGATCCAGAGCCGCGCGCCGCAACCGGACGCCCTGCGCCCGCAGAAAGACGACGTCCTGAAAGAAATGCGGGAGCTGCTCTCCAACCGGACCTACCTCTGCAGCATCCTCGGCGACCTTGTCGCAACGCTGGAAGGCGGCTATGCGGATCGTCGGCATTGACCTCGGCACGACCAATTCGCTGATCGCCTACATGGACGGGAAGACCCCGCGCGTCATCGCGGGGCGCGGCGGCCGGGCCATGGTGCCGTCCGTCGTCGCCATGACCGACAACGGCCTGATCGTCGGCGATCCCGCCAAGGAACATCTCGTCCGCAACCCGGCGCGCACGGTCTATTCGGTGAAGCGTTTCATGGGCAAGGGGCTGGCCGACGTCGCCGACGAATTGAAATATTTTCCCTACACCCTGTCCGAGCAGGGCGGCGTGATCCGCATCAAGGTCGGCGAGAAGACCTACTCCCCCCCGCAAATCTCGGCCATGATCCTCAAGGAGCTCAAGCAGCGCGCCGAGGCGGTCCTCCACGAAGACATCTCCAAAGCGGTGATCACCGTCCCGGCCTATTTCAACGACAGCC
This sequence comes from Nitrospirota bacterium, assembly GCA_020028595.1. Classification (GTDB taxonomy): domain Bacteria; phylum Nitrospirota; class Nitrospiria; order Nitrospirales; family Nitrospiraceae; genus 2-02-FULL-62-14. The sequence continues at coordinate 3,389 of JAIBHQ010000153.1, read as the reverse complement.
AGCGGCAGGCAACCAAGGACGCCGGCATGATTGCCGGCCTGGACGTGGTCCGGATCATCAACGAGCCGACCGCCGCCTCGCTCGCCTACGGGCTCCAGCAGCGCACGCAGGGAACCATCGCCGTCTACGACCTGGGCGGCGGGACGTTCGACATTTCGATTCTCAAGCTGAAGGACGGCATCTTCGAAGTCCTCTCCACCAACGGCAACACGCACCTGGGCGGTGACGATTTCGATCATGTCCTGGCCGAGGTGATCCTGAAGGACGTCCGCGCGAAGCACGGTCTCAGCCTGGAGAAGTACGATGAGGCGATGCAGGCGGTGCGGCTTGAAGCCGAACGAACCAAAATACGCCTGTCAGACGAGCAGACCGCCACGGCGGTCATCGAGCTGCCCGATGCAACCGGCACCTACCGGAAGGACTTCTCGCGCGACCAGCTCGAGGCCCTCACGGTTGAATTGGTCGAGCGCACGCTGGGCCCCTGCCGCCAGGCGCTGAAAGACGCCGGTTTGCAGCCGTCGGACATCCACGAGGTCGTGCTGGTGGGTGGCTCCACGCGCATGCCGCTGGTGCGGCGGCGCGTCCAGGAGCTGTTCGGCAAGGCGCCGCACAGCGAGTTGAACCCGGATGAAGTCGTCGCGCTCGGCGCGGCGGTGCAAGCCGGTATTCTCAGCGGCGATACACAGGACATGCTGCTGCTGGATGTGACTCCGCTTTCAATGGGCATCGAGACGATGGGCGGCGTGATGAGCACGCTCGTCCGTCGCAATACGACGATCCCCTCCAGCGCGAAGGAAATGTTCACCACCTACGTGGACGGCCAGACCGGCGTGGACATCCATATTCTCCAGGGCGAACGCGAATTGGTGAAAGACAACCGGAGCCTCGCCCGGTTTCGCCTCAAGATGCCGCCCCTGCCCGCCGGCGTCCCGCGCATCGAAGTGACGTTCCTGATCGACGCCAACGGCATTTTAAACGTCACGGCCAGGGATATGCGGACCAGCCAGAGCCAGTCCATCGAAGTGAAGCCGTCCTACGGGCTGTCGGACGAGGAAGTCGAACAGATGATCGGCGACTCGTTCAAATTTGCCGCGGAGGATATTACCGCCCGCAAATTGATCGAGGCACGGCTGGACGGCGGCGCGTTGATCGCCGCGACGGAGAAATCCCTGACTCAAGGCGGCCATTTGATTGCGGTAGACGAAATCGCCGCCATCAGGGCTGCGCTGGCAGCGCTCGCGGCCGCCAGGGACGGCCCGCGCCCGCATGGCTGATGTCGAACAATCGGCGCACCACCTGACGGCAACGCTGATGGACGATTCACTGAAACAGGCGCTGCAGAATAAGAAGCTGTCTGACTTTCAGTGATGCGTAATGAGTGACGAGTAATGAGAAAGGCAGGAGGAGCCCTCTCGTATCTCACTCATCACTCATCACTCATTACTGATCACTCATTACCAAGGAGCACAGATGGACCTGCACTGGAAGGACACTGAAGAGATCGCCATTCGTCTTGTGGAAACCCACCCCGACACCGACCCGCTGACCGTGCGGTTCACCGACATGCACGCGTGGATCACGGCCCTGCCGGAATTCCGGGATGATCCCAAGAAATCCAACGAGAAAATTCTCGAATCCATCCAGATGGCCTGGCACGAGGAGTATCAGGACGCGAAGGGTTAGCGCGACGGCGGGGCTGGTACGGCAGCCGGCAGGCGAGCCGGTTTCGTCACCGGCGTTGTGGACCCCGGAGCAGGCTGAGGTACAGACCCTGGTGCGGCTGCTCCTAGTCCGGGAGGTGTGGCCCCGGGAACCGGCGTAGCGGGTGGCACCGGCGGTGCCGCCAGCGCCTCAGGAATCTGATCCAACCGGTAGAACTCCGCCGTATCCACGACCTCCTGAGCTGACTCCGTCGGCTCCGCGCCTTTGGTAAACACCTCCACGATCCCCTGCTCGCCCTGCTCCGGCGCCAGGAGACCGTTGCGCGGGTCTATCCGGGCATACCGGATGTCCTCGGGAATTTCGAACGGCGTGGGCGGCACCAGCGGCAGCGCGGCCTGCATGAATTCGAGCCAGACCGGCAGCGCCGCATGCGCGCCCGACTCCGTTTCTCCCAGCGTCCGAATGTCGTCGAACCCGATCCACACCGCCGCCGCCAGGTTGGGCGTGTAGCCGATGAACCAGGCGTCCGTGAAATCGTTGGTCGTGCCGGTCTTTCCGGCCACGGACCGTTCGATCGTCTTCGCCAGCTGGCCGGTCCCCTTCTGAATCACGTCCTCCAGCACGTTGGTGATCAGGTACGCCGTTTCCTTCGTGATCACCTGCTGCGGTTCGAACAGAATTTGCTCCAGCGGCTGTGCGTTCGCATCCTGGACGGTGGCCACGGAGTACGGCTGGAGCCGATAGCCCTGGTTGGCGAACACGGCGTACGCGGACACCATCTCGAGCGGCGTGAGACCGGACGATCCCAGCGCCAGCGACAGGTCCTGATTGATCGGACTGGCGATGCCCAGCGTTTTGGCGAATTCGACCACCGGCTTGATGCCGATGCGCTCCAGCAGCCTGACCGTGGCGACGTTGTGGGAATGGATCAGGGCTTCACGCAGACTGACCGGCCCATGAAACCGCTTGCCGTAATTCTCCGGCTTCCAGGTTTTTTCCGGGTCCTCCTCGTTCTCGTAGATCACCGGCGAATCCACGACCACGGTCGAGGGACTCAATCCCTCGTTGAAGGCCGCGGCATAGATGATCGGCTTGAAGGCCGAGCCGGGCTGCCGCCTGGCGGTGACGACGCGGTTGTATTCGCTGCGCGAAAAATCGTAGCCCCCGACCATGGCCCTGATGGATCCGTTACGGGGATCGATCACCACCAGCGCGCCCTCGACGATCGGCGTCTGCTCGAGCTGAAAGTAGTTCGTGTTCTTTTCGACTTTTTTGAGGCTGACTTCGATCACATCGCCCGGCTTGAGAAGATTCTTGACGGTGGGCAGCGTCACGGCGTCCTTGACGGGGTCGCGCCCCTTAAGCTGCCGCTTGGCCCAGGCCATGTCGTCATACAGCATCTGCCCGAGGAGGGTGCCGACCTGCACTTGGAGGGCGTCGCGTCCTATTTTCGTGACGATGCCCTGCGTGATCTCGCCGGGCTGCAGCGGTTTGTCCTGCGGCGCCGGCGCGCCCGGCGCGGGCAGCGCCGTGATATCCTGCGTGCCGATCGGCCCCCGCCAGCCCTGCCGCTTGTCCAATTCGCGCAGGCCCCTGTTGAGCGCCCGCTCCGCCGCCTTCTGCATCTCGACGTTCAGCGTCGTGAAGATTTCCAGCCCGCCCTTGTAGACCATTGCCTCGCCGTATTTGCCCATCACGTGCTGCCGGACATGCTCGATAAAATAGGG
>JAIBHQ010000152.1 GCA_020028595.1 Nitrospirota bacterium | reverse complement strand
GAAGCGGCGTCGGGGATGCCGTCCGTCACGACCATCAGAGTGATCGGCGCGAGGACTAGATTGCGCTCCTTCGTGATCCGGGCGACCTCCTGGAAGAAGGGATTGAAGTCCGTCACCTTGTCGGACGGCGGAAACCACTTCCGCAGATCGGCCTCGATCTGCGCGACGTCCTTGCCCTCGAAGTCGTGGATCGGATGAAACGTTTTCGGCTCGTTGACGTTCTGCCCACCCACGCTGGCCACGAACAGGGATTTCGGTTTTTCCAGCCCGCCGAGCTCATGCAGGTGGCCGTAGATGTAATGGGCCAGGAACGTCAGCGCATTGTCGTAATAGCCGGAATGCTTGAACGAGCCGCTGGCGTCCACGCCGATGAACAGCGTCATGTGTGCCTTGCGCGGCTCACTGGCCTGCACGGTGCAGCCGGCGAGCCAGGCGGCCAGGACCATGCCGGTTATGCACGCGGCGGTAGCCGAGCGCAGCCCGTTCATGACGCCACCTTCTTCGGCTGCCAGCGCATGGTGGGCAGCAACTCCCGTGCTTCCAGGACTTCCTTCAAGCTCTTGAAGGGAATACTAAAGACCGGGCGAGCTGCCACCAGGATCATGGCGAAGTTCAGCGCGGCGGCCGCCACGTGGAGCACCGGCAGCATGAGGTATTCCATCAGTTCGTCGCCCTTCTCATGCAGCCAGCCAACCTCGCGCTTGAAATCCTCGACCGGCGCATGCCACCAGGCTGGTTTCTGCGTGGCCGGCGCCAGCGTGGGGCCCTCCGCCTCCGGTTTGACCAGCGGTTGCCGCGAGATGAACGCGAGCAGGGGCGGCGTGCCGTACTGGCCGAACAGGAACCAGGTCATGCCGCGGACACCCACCCAGCCGAAGGTGGCCAGCGTCAGCGTGAAGACGAGACCCGGCTGGAACCGCTCCCCGGTCTGCTGGGCGATCCAGGGCGTGATGGCGTCCACCAGTTCGCGGTAGAGGAACATCACCTCGAACGTCATCACGAACACTTCGATGACGATCATCTGCACGAGGAACTTGTACTGGCGGTGCGTGATGGCGTCGGCAAAGGTCTGGAGGCAGGCAAAGCTGCCCATGATGAGCAGGGTGAGAAAGATGAACAGTCCGGTCGTCGTGGACGGCGAGGCCTCGGCCCCCACGATGCCGGCCAGGACCTCCGTTACCGTCGGCAGCAGGGTATAGGTGAAGATCGTCGCTTCCAGCAGGCACCAGAACACCAGCAGGAGGAAGGCGATCCAGGGGACGCCGGGCTGGAAATAGCTCTGGGTCATCCGTCCCGTCATCGTGAAAGGCAGCATGACGACCTGCCGCACGGTCTCGGCCACGAGCCTGAGCGCGAGACGGGCCAGCGTGAGCGCCCAGCCGACGATCACCGCCGTGAAGCGTCCCAAGCCGACCCAGTACATCCAGACGGCCAACGCGGCATCCCACCAGGCGAGCAGGACCAGTTTGACGAGGTCCACGCGCCCCGAACGGAACGGCAGCGTGTACAGCGAGAGTTGCGTGCACCAGACGGCGCTGATCCAGAGCAGCACGGGAAAGAGCAGGAAGAGAAAATACGCAGCGGCCGTCCACCCCGACGACGAAACCAGCACGAAGGACAGGAGTGACTGCTGCATGTCGGGAATCCAGGACAGGGGAATCAGCACAAATTCGACGAGACTCCGCCAGGGTTCAGGAACGAGCGTTGTGAATCGGTCCGGCATGTCGTCACCTCGCGTTAAAAAACTCGCATGGTCAGAACGTGAGCGGGGGAAAGTATAGCAGGCGGATGTGGCGGGCCTTGCGCGTGGAATAATGCGCAGTTGTGCGGCGGTGACAGTGAGTCAAAAAAGAGAATGGCAGGATCGTCTCGATAAACTGAACGAACGAAGCGGCTCGCGCGCAGTCCCGTGCCGCATCGGGCAGTGCGCGATGGCCTTCATGGAAGACGTGTAAGGGTTGTTACCGGGAAAATAAACCCACATTATTCATGACGGTTCGTGACGAAACCGCTCAGACGCCACGCGAGACAGGCGCGCGGAGCCCCGAGAGGCCGAGGCGTACTTGAAACGGTACGTTGAGGCTGCGAAGGGGCGAGCCCGCCTAGTTGGCCGCGTGCAACAGGCGGCCAGCGTGTCGCAGCGGCGTATCGGCGGTTGCAGTAGAACCGCTCATGGATAATGTGGGTTAGGACTTGGAGGCGCGGTCGGGATCTTCGATCAGGAGTTGCACCAGTTTTGTGGCGAATACCACCAGGCCCGTCAACAACAGGAGCGCGCCGACCCATGCCGCAGTCTTCACCGGCCAGGCATTCAAGGGATACTGCCAGACCAGCGCGGCCACGACGGCCAGGCTCATCGTGCCGACGCTGAGCGTCCAGAGCTGGACCGGGCTCCAGCGGCCGATGATCCTGATCAGCGCTGCCTCGTAGGGGCCGCGTTTTTTGTTGCTCGCCGCCCGTTCCTCCGCCAGGAGATTGGGCAATAAATCGGTGAGCGCGCCCATGAGCGACAGGAGCATGAAACCGATGAAGGCCAGGTGCGTGTAGGCGGCCAGGTGCAGCGAGCCGAAGGGGACGAATGGCGGGTACTCCAGCGCGTTGACGGAAACCAGAATGCCGCAGGCGATCGTGAGAACGAGGAAGAATGTCGCGAGCAGGCACAGGTCGGAGGCCGGCTTGCGGGGACGACCGGCGTCGGTCCACGTTCGCACGATGTTGTAGCTGTAGCACAGGGCGCCGATCAGCATGAGCGCGCCGCCGGCGATCTGGACCCGCAGATTCGTCAGCAGGAAGCCCGCCAGCAGCACGATGAAACCGAGCGGCAGGAGTGCGAAGGTCAGCCGCCCGAGGATCGGGCTGTGCAGGCGCCCGTCGAGGAAAGCCGGAAACTGAATGTGCATGGCGCCGACGATCATCAGCAGCACGAAGCCCTGGGTGAGCAGATGGATGTGCACCAGCCGGCCCTGTCCGACGAAGTTAGGGGGTATCAGCTTCAGCGGTACGGCTGCGCCGGCCAGCAGGCCGCCGGCAAGCGAAATCAGCGCAATTCCATAGAACCAATAGCTCAGCGGCGCGCCCACGGCACTGTGGCGGATCTGACGGACGAGATCACCCCGGAGCGGGACGAAGGCGCTGAGCAACGCGATGCCCGCGATGATCATCAAGGGAAAGTGGCCGTGCGCCTGGCCGATCAGCAGGCCCAGCGTGCCCAGGTTCAGGGCGATAAAGATGACGGGCTCCGACGTGTGGCGCTCACGTCCGGCCAGCAGCAGGCCCGCGATGATTTGCATCACGCCGCCGATCAGCGCGCCGTGGACGTGGAGGGAACGGACGACCTGGCCGTAGGGCCGTCCTGTCGTCATGCCCAGAAAGAGCGCGAGGCCGATCACGCAGGCCAGCAGCATCCACACGAATCCCATGACGAGAAATGAGAGCGGGCGGTATGAGAGCCTCATGCAGTGTCCTTCAAGCGGTTCACGGCTGCGTCAAAAAATAAAAATGGTTCGTCGGCCCCTTGCCGTGTCCGATCGCCAGTGCGTGCCGGATGGCCTCCGTCACGTACACCTTGGCCGCCCGCACCGCCTCCGGCAGCGTGTTCCCACGCGCCACCTGCGCCGCGATGGCCGAT
>JAIBHQ010000151.1 GCA_020028595.1 Nitrospirota bacterium | reverse complement strand
GCGGCCAAGATCTGCGCGCACCGGATGTCCGTCGGCGGCGACGGCCTGATTCTGATCGAGCGGTCGCGCAAGGCCGATTTCCGCTGGCGGCTGTTCAACGCGGACGGCAGCGAGGCGGAGTTCAGCGGCAACGGCGCGCGCTGCGCGGCCCGGTTTGCCTATCTCAAAAGAATCGCGCCCAGGCGCATGAAGTTCGAAACGCTTGCCGGGATGATCGAAGCGGACATGGTGACTGCGGCGCCCGGCGGGAAGCCCGAAGCGGTCAAGGTGCGCTTCCCCGATCCGAAGGGGCTGCGGTTGAACCTGAATGTGGTGGTGAGCGGCGCGACGCGGCAGGCGCATTTTCTCGATACCGGCGTGCCGCACTGCGTCTATCTGGTGGACGACCCGGACAAGATGGACATCGTCGGCATCGGGCGGCCCACGCGCTATCACGACCTGTTCAAGCCGGCCGGCACGAACGTAAACTTCATCAAGGTGCTCGACCCGCACCGGATCCGGATCAGAACCTACGAGCGGGGGGTCGAGGACGAAACGCTGGCCTGCGGCACCGGGTCCATCGCGTCGGCCTTGCTCGCCAGCCTCGTCGCCAAGGTCGAATCACCGGTGACGCTGGTGCCCCAAAGCGGCCTGGAACTGACCGTGTATTTCAACGCGCAGGGCGAGTCGTTCACGGACGTCTACTTGCAGGGCGATGCCCGCGCCGTGTATGAAGGACGCATCCTGCCGGATGCGTGGAAGTAGGTAGCACTCAGCCGTCAGCGATCAGCCATCAGTTCTTGGTTAGCTGACCGCTGAAAGCCGATAGCTTCTTTTGCGAGGTGGTTATGTTTCACGGTTCACTCGTTGCGATCGTCACGCCGTTTAAAAAAGGGAAAGTCGACGAGAAGGCGCTGGGCGACCTGATCGACTGGCAGATCGCGCAGGGCACCCACGGCATCGTCCCCTGCGGGACGACCGGCGAGTCCGCCACGCTGACGCACGAAGAGCACGAGCAGGTCGTCGCGTTCACCATCGAGGCGTCCAAGGGACGGGTGCCGGTCATTGCGGGCACCGGCTCCAACAGCACGGATGAAGCCATCACGCTGACGAAGCACGCGAAGAAAGCCGGCGCGGACGGGGCGCTTCTGATCACGCCCTACTACAACACGCCGACGCAGGAAGGCCTCTTTCGCCACTACAAGGCGATCGCCGAGGCGGTGGACCTTCCCATCGTGCTCTACAACATCCCGGGCCGGACCAGCGTGAACATGCTGCCGCCGACCGTGGCCCGGCTGTCGTCCTTCAAGAACATCGTGGCGATCAAGGAGGGCAGCGGCTCGCTGCAACAGGTGTCGGACGTCATTCAGGCCTGCGGCGAGCGACTGACGGTGCTCTCCGGAGACGACGCGCTCACCCTGCCCATGATGGCGATCGGCGCCAAGGGCGTCATTACCGTCACCGCCAACATCGTGCCGAAAGACATGGCGAAGATGACGGATGCCTTCGCGGCCGGCAAACTGGCGGAGGCGCGGAAGCTGCATTATAAAATGTCGCCGCTGTTTGCCGCCCTGTTCTACGAAACGAATCCGATCCCGGTCAAGGAAGCGCTGGGGATGATGGGCAAGTGCACCGCGGAGTTGCGCCTGCCGCTCTGCCCCATGGCCGCCGACACCCGGGAAAAACTGGCGCGCGCGTTGAAGGATTACGGCCTCATATAGAGACCGTGACGAGTGATGGGTGACGCGTAACGAGTACGGAAATTCCACTTGCTCAATCCATCACTCATTACTCATCACGCATAACGGGGTTACGGCATGATTAAAGTCATTATCGCGGGCACGGCCGGGCGCATGGGAGCCAGATTGGTGGCGCTCATGGAAGAATCCGCGGCGCTGACGCTCGTGGCCGCCGTCGAGAAAAAGGGGCATGTCGCGGTGGGAGAGGACGCCGGCGAACTGGCCGGCTGCAGCTCGAACCTGGTCATCATCAACGACGACCTCCCGGCCTGCATCGACCGGGGCGACGTCATCATCGATTTTTCATTTCCACAGGCCACGCTGGAGCACATGCGCGTCGCGGCGACGCATCACCGGGCGATGGTGATCGGCACCACGGGGTTTTCCGCGTCCGAGATGGACGAACTCCGGTCGCTGGCCAAACAGTTTCCCTGCGTCTTTTCGCCCAACATGAGCGTGGGCGTCAATCTGTTGTTCAAGGTGATCGCCGAAATGGCGAAAACGCTGGGCGAGGATTACGACATCGAAGTGATCGAAGCCCATCACCGCATGAAGAAGGACGCTCCCAGCGGGACGGCCTTGAAAATGGCGGAAGTGCTGGCCAAAGCCATCGGAAAGGATCTGACCCAGGCGGCGGTCTATACCCGCAAGGGCATGATCGGCGAGCGCAAGCGGGGCGAGATCGGGATCCAGACGATCCGCGCCGGCGATATCGTCGGCGATCACACGGTCATCTTCGGCGGGATGGGGGAGCGGCTCGAGTTGACCCACCGTGCGCAGAGCCGCGACACCTTCGTGCGGGGCGCGCTTCGTGCCGCCCGTTGGGTCGTCAAGCAGCCGCCCGGCCTTTACGACATGCTGGATGTATTGGGTCTACGGTAGGCGGAAGCTTTCAGCAGTCAGCTCTCAGCTTTTGGTTGTTTCGCTGAAGGCTGAATGCTTTTCTCCGTTCCTGCCTACGCGCCGCTTCCGGTTACCCCTTCGGCAGCAGGATTCCGAACATGACGCCGATGATGACGACGGCGCCCGCAATCGTCACGTTTTTGTTATGGAACGTGTCGTGCACTCCGTAGATCAGTATCGCGGAAATGAACGTATAGTAAATCTGCGCGATCCCTTTGTAGCCGCCTCCCGCGCCCTCCGCCCAGGCAAGAGCCGGCGTAAGGGCGAGTGCCAGTCCTATCATGGTCCCGACAAATCGTCTCATGGCGTATCCCTCCTTGTGAGATGCGGGGTGCGGTGCCGTGGCAAAGACACTGGCTCAAAAACACAGACGCCCTGGACCGCATATGCGCGTCGCAGGGCGTCTTGTATCGGATTGCACGGTTGTCGGACGGTCGGTGAGTGGCCTACCCCGGTTCCATTGGCGAGCCTCTCAGGTGGTTACCGGATGAGGTAGGCTGCGCTCCTTCGGTTCCGTTGTCAATTCTGCATCGGCCTGCATGGGCCTACATGGACCTGCGTGGACCTTCACGGGCGTCGTGGAAGAGAACACCGTTAGGGGAGGCGTTATTCCTGTTGGGCGGCAGGCCCGGTGGACCCGAATGCGGGCGCGGTGACGGTGACGCCGCACGCATGGCAGACGATCGCGTTCTTCCCCCGCTCATAACTGATGAGACAGGTGCAGCGGGGACAGCAGAGCAGGGCCGTCAGGGGGACACTCGAGAGTTTTGTCACGGTTGGTCTCATAACATCATTATTCCGGATTCCGGCCGGCCGATGGCATGACCACGGCGGACCCGTCGTGCATCGCGCGTGTCAGCCGATCAACTCACATGGATGGCAACGGACTTGCGTGAGAGCCGGCTCGCGCCGGCTTCCGCTCGTCACGGCTCAACAGTGCGGGTGACCGATACTCAGCGGATCGCGTAGGCGCGGGCCGTCAACGGACGCGGCTCAGCTTCCGCTGGCTTCCGCCG
>JAIBHQ010000150.1 GCA_020028595.1 Nitrospirota bacterium | reverse complement strand
CGCTGACGAAGGCCTCGCACCTGCGCCTGCATATCGGCGCCGCCGACAATCGTCGTGGCGAAAATACGCATGCTGCGGCCGAGCTGATCGATGACGCCCTGCACCTGGATGGCCAGTTCACGAGTCGGCACCAGAATGAGCGCGTGTGGCTGGCCTTTCGGCATGGTCGCCAGCCGCTCGATGATCGGAATGACAAACGCGGCGGTCTTGCCGGTGCCGGTTTGCGCGCATCCAAGAACGTCACGTCCCTGAAGCGCATGTGGAATGGCCTGCTCCTGGATGGACGTGGGGTGAATAAAACCTGCCTTGGTCAGGTCCCGCAAGAGGGATTCGGACACACCAAGGGTGTTGAACGTACACGTAGCAGTCTGCACAGAACTATCCTTTCAGTTTGATCGCATTAAACGGGATCAGAGAACCGAGGGGAGACAGAATCAGGAAGGAATCCGCTCTAGCCTGGACCTAATCGCGATGCGATCGCGAAGTCCGTTATGGTTAAGCATCATCACCGCCGGACCAATACACTGATGACGTAAGCGCACTGTACAGCATGAAACCCCTGGCGTCAAGCTTTCATTTCAGCCGGAGAGCTTCGCTGCGAGTTTTCACCACCTCCGGATCGCGCCCCCGCTATCGTAACCGAGCTTCACTTGTCGGTTGAAAAACATTCCGACATTTTTTCTTCGACGAAAGGCCACGCCTTTGTGTACACTAGCGAATCATTCCACGCCGACTAGGAGGACACCATCGGAAAGCCAGCCAAAACAACGCTCGCCAAACGCGACCGTGAAAAAGCGAAGCAGATGAAGCAGCGCGAGAAGGAAGCCCGCCGCGTCCAGCGCAAGGCGGAAAAAACCGACCGCCCTCAGACCACCGGCGGAGAAGATCCGGATCTGGCGGGGCTTCATTGGGGGCCGCAAGAGCCGCTGTACTAGTTCTCCCTTCGACCCTCCCCTACCACGCTCCTCTTCACTCGAGCAGCCATCTGTCCATGTTTACAACGTTTCGGGCTGCCCTGTAGACTTGGTGGCACCGGACCATGGATCCCCACACGCCCCCATCCACTGAGACAGCCACCGACTCATCACCCGCTGACCCTGTCAATCGGGTGATCCATTATCATAACCAGACCAAGCATCATTTCTTTCGCTATGCCCGATCGTTGGGCCATCTGGATTGGGCCAACCAACCCAACCCCTTTCGGCGGTTTATGGACGCTCCCTTCTACCCTCTTCCGTTACTGCAACCGGAACAGGAGCCTCGGTCACCGACATACGAGGCGATGTATCAACGAGAAATGATCCTGCCTCAGCCGGTGACGGTCAAAACGCTCTCGCGGTTCCTTGAGCTCGCGCTGGCAATTACGGCCTGGAAACGGGCCGGGCAAACCCAATGGGCGCTGCGGAGCAATCCATCATCGGGCAATCTGCATCCGACGGAAGGCTATCTGGTGCTTCCCCCCATGAACGGACTTGCTGACAGCCCCGGCCTATATCACTACGCGCCACACGATCATGGGCTGGAATTGCGGGCGGAACTTCCCGCACAGGACGCCACCCGCCTCTTGCAGGCATTTCCCAACGAGGCTTTTCTGTTTGCCTGCACCTCCATCATCTGGCGGGAAGCCTGGAAATACGGTGAACGGGCGTTTCGCTATTGCCATCATGACGTCGGTCACGCCATCGGCACGGCCCGCATTGCGGCCGCCACGCTCGGATGGAATCTGGCGCTCCTCGATGGAACGGACCAGGCAACGCTGGCTTCGCTGCTTGGCGTGAACCGTGGAAAAGACTTTGCGGAGGCCGAACACGAACACCCTGATTGCCTGGCGGTTGTCTGGCCTGCAGGCGACACAGTTACAGTACCCCTCTGGCTCGACCCAACGTCTGTTCAATCCCTATCGCATGGCCGCTGGCATGGGCGAGCCAATCGGCTGAGCCATGATGCTCCGGTGCCGTGGGAAATCATTGACGACGTGGCCGAGGCCACGAGAAAAACCAGCATCGAACACCGGTCCGTGACGTTCCCCAGTCGTGAGCCTTCTTCGGCTCCATCTGAAACGCTCAAGGCAAGCCGGGAGGCCGGGGTGATCATCAGGCAACGGCGGAGCGCCGTGGCGTTGGACGGCATGACGTCTATTGCTTCCGCCACATTCTTTCGGATGCTGGCCCGCGTGATGCCCGGCGCAGATCGCCCGCAACCGGAGCGGCCCATGCCCTGGGATGCGCTGCCGTGGGATCCAGCGATCCACCTGCTGATTTTTGTCCATCGCGTGGAGGGACTGATGCCGGGCGTGTACGTCCTGATTCGTGATCCGGCCAAGCTACCGCTCCTAAAAAATGCAATGAATCCCCATATTGAATGGATCCCCGCCCCCGGCTGCCCTGAGAAACTGCCGTTGTACGGAATCCTGGAAGGAGATGCCAAAAAGGTTGCCGCGCAAGTCAGTTGCCATCAGGACATCGCCGGCGACAGCGCTTTTTCACTGGGCATGTTGGCTGAATTTGACGGGCGCCTGCGGCAAGGCGCCTGGTGGTATCCCCGTCTATTTTGGGAATCAGGCTTGGTCGGGCAGGTGCTCTACCTGGAAGCGGAAGCGGCGGGAGTGCGCGCGACCGGAATCGGCTGTTTCTTCGACGACCCGGTGCACGAGATCGTCGCGCTCAAAGACCACACGTTTCAATCACTCTATCATTTCACCGTCGGCGGCCCGGTCGAGGACCCGCGCCTCACTACTTTACCACCCTATGCCCATCTGGAGCGCAGCATATAGGGCTCGAAATTTATCTGATCGCGGGTGGTTCAGAGCAAGCGGCCGGCCTGCTTAATCCGTCACCCACCCCGCTTGGCCAGTCGCTCACGGATACGCTGCTTCCAGCGAGGGTCCTGGACCTTTTCCAATAACATCTTCAGCACCGCCACCTCGTCCGGGCTCTTCGCAGGATTCAGCCCGTATTTCTCCGGCGTGAGTTGCATAATCTCGCCCAGGTCGCGGTACAGCACCTTGTACTTGAAGGATCCCAGGAAGTAGAGCGATCGGGCCGGCACATCAATGAGGTCCTTCCGGTCCGATGAGATCATATGAAGCCGCCCGCCCGCCTGAAAAAACGGGATGTGGTACTTCATGGCTGGGGCGTTCTCGATAAAAAAGAGGCCATTCACGAACGTCGTCATGCAGGATTGCCGGTACGCGATGCCCGCCCGTTCGTCCTGTGTAATGCGCACGCAGGTCAGCTCGTACGGCGCCTCCGACATGTCATAAAATCCGAAGATCAGCGACGAATTGTCATCGGCCGTCGTCCGAACCTCCGGATTAAGCGCACATCCGTTCAACGCCAGATTCCACAGCAGCGCTGCCAATATGGCTTTCTGTTTCATCGTGCACCTCATCTGACATGCTCGGGACGGACGCCCATCCCGATCAATCTGGCTGGAATCCGTCGTAATAGCATTCTGGATGAAGAGCTGCATCCGTTGCCTGAGGCGGGTCGGCCATTCGCGCCGATGCTGCACGCGGCGCAGGTCCCCGGTCGTCACCTGTCCGGCACGCAGCGGTGCAGTCAGCAGATTCGCGGCAGCCACCGCGTCCTGGATGGCCAGGTTGATGCCCACGCCGCCGATCGGCGACATCGCATGCGCCGCATCCCCAATGCAGAGCAGACCGGGACGAGACCACTGCAAGAGCCGATCCACCTGAACGGTGAGCAGCTTGATCGGTTCCCAGTTTTGCAACTCGCCGACGCGATTCGCGGCAAATGGCGCAAGGCGGGCGACACTCTCACGGAACGCCGGCAGCCCTTTGCCGCGGAGCTGATCAAGTGTCCCTTTCGGAATCACAAAGCCGCACTGCCAATAGTCGCCGCGATTCAGCATGATGAAGATTCGCCCGGCGTCGAAGCGGCCCATTGGATCACCTGGATCGCCCGTCTGCCCGGACAGACGGAACCAGAGCACGTCCATTGGCGCGCCAAGCTCCTCCACCTGCAAGCCGGCTTTTTCTCGAACGACCGAATGCCGACCATCGGCGCCGATAACGAGATTGGCACGAACCTCCAACGGGCCATCCGGCGTCGTCGCCCTGAGCCCTACCACGCGCCCGTCTTCTTCGAGGAGCCCGGTCACTTCAGCCTGCATCTTCAACTGAAACGTGGGGTAGCAGGATGCGTGCGTGGCGAGCAAACTCAAGAAGTCCCACTGCGGCATGAAGGCAATGTAAGGACACTGCACCGGCAGGCTCGAAAAGTCCGCGACCGTCAGTGCCAGATCACCGAACTGCGCCCGCATTCGTGGCGCCTTGTGATGGGGAAGCTTGAGCAGATCGTCCAGAATCCCGAGCTCATGTATCACTTCGAGAGTGGACGGATGGATCGTGTCGCCGCGGAAGTCACGCAGGAAGTCGGCGTGCTTCTCAAGCACCAGCACATCCACCCCGGCGCGGGCCAGCAGCAGGCCCAGCATCAGCCCCGCCGGCCCACCCCCGGCAATGCAGCATCGAACTGATACCTGGCTTGCAGCCATATGCGCTACTGCGTCGATTTCTTGATCTCGGCGGCCGTCTGCTCGGCTGACTTCTCCAATTTGCCTTCCGTCTGACGGGCCTCATCCATTGGGGTCTTTATCTCATCGACGG
>JAIBHQ010000149.1 GCA_020028595.1 Nitrospirota bacterium | reverse complement strand
CGGGCATGTTTACAATGCGCGGGCTTGCACGGAGGGGGAATGGCGCCGTTCGGCATCGGACTCATCGGATTGGGACGTCACGGGATGCGGTACGTGCGGCATCTCTCCGAGGCGCCGCCTGGCGCCAGGCTGGTGGCGGTATGCCGGCGGGACATCGAGCGGGGGCGTGCCGTCGCATCTCAACAGGGGGTGAAGTTTTTTCAGGACTATGAAGAGCTGATTGCCGATCCTCTGGTGAACGCGGTCGTCGTCGTGACACCGCCGTCGTTCTGTCTCCCGATCTGTCTGGCCGCGGTGCGCGCCGGGAAACCCCTGCTGATCGAAAAGCCCCTGGCCTGCACGGGCGCCGATGCGCGTGCAATGGTGCGCGCCTCGGATGCGGCCGGCATCCCGCTCATGACGGCGCACACGCTCCGGTTCGATCGGGCCGTTCTGGCGCTCAAATCGCAACTCGCTACAGTGGGGGAACGGCGCTACCTCGTGCTGACGAACCGCGTGGAGCCCCGGCCCGAGGTGCTGCGCGATCCGATGGATTATGGCGGCCGTGGCGTGCTGTTGGAAATCGGCATTCACCTGCTGGATCTCGTGCGATTCCTGACCGGCGAGGAAGTGGAGGAGGTGCGCTGCGAGGTGGAACGCCCGTCTCCGAAGTCGGCGGAGCTGCGGGCGCTGGTGAGCCTGCGCACGACAGGTGGACTGCCGTGCATCGTGGATGTGTCGCGGGTGACCGGGGGGCGGGTCAGCCGGGTGGAATGGATCGCGGCGGACGGGCAGCTCAGCGCGGATTGGGTGCACCATCGCATGCACAAGGTATCGGCGGGCAATGTCATGACGGAACAGGCGGTGGAAGATGTGCCGACGGTCGAGGAAGTCCTGCGGGCATTTGTCGGCGCGCTGACGCGCGGCGCGCCGATGCCGATTACCGGCATGGACGGGGTGCGGGCCGTTGAAATCGCCGATGCCTGTTACGAGTCCGCGGCAAGCGGGCAAGCGGTGCAGCTTGCCGCGAAGTAAAAAGTCAAAAGTAAAAGGTTAAAGGTTTAGACCCGTCCTCACTTTTTACCTTTCACTTTTTACGTTTCACTTGCGGTTACGCGTCCGCGACGATGTGCGTGTCGGTTTCTTCGACGCCATCGATCGTGTGAATTTTCGAGATCACCACGTCCGACAGCGCTTTTTCATCTCCCACTTCGACAAACACGAACACGTCCGGGCGTCCGAAGCAGGGGTCGGCCCGTTCGACGCCGGGAATTTTCCGCAGCGCCTTGACCGCGTCCTTGGTCTTGCCGGTTTTGACCTTGATCAGAATATAGGCTTTGGTCGCCATGGTTCCCTCCTTAAGGCGAGTGATGAGTTATGAGTGATCAGTGATGAGTCCAGCATCAAACAGATGCGACATTCTACATGCTTCGCGGAAGCTCGTCACGCGGTGCTTTTCGCGCGCCGGGCATCGTCTTCCGGCGGGCGGCATAGGCGTCATGAAGGTTTTGCCCCCTGGCTGAAAAAGCCGCGCGCGCGTCGGTAAAGACATGCGCCAGCAGGTCGAAATCCGGGCGGCCGACGTTGAACGCGCGAAATCCATCCGCGACGCCGGGGTCGTTCCATACCGGCGTGGCCACGGCGTAGTCCACGACGGCTTCCAACGACTGCGACGTCCATCCTCCGGTTCGAAAGGCTTCAAGCGTCGACGGCATGGCCTCGCCGAATTTTTGGGTGAAGGCATTGCGGAGCCATTGCCGGATGGCCGGATGCTCGCTCGTCATGAACGCGGCCTGGAACTGAATGAGGGCCTTGATCAGCCGGTTGGCGTCGGGACTGCTTTCAGGGGGCAGAATGCCGGCGTCTTCGAATGTGGCCAGGAGCGCCATGACGGCTCCGACCTTCGCGGGCGAGGTGCGGCCGCCTGCAGGGGGATGGGGGGGCTGCTGAGCCGGTGCGGTTGATGCGAAGAACCAGATGACCAGCAGCAGGGCCAGGCCGGCGGTCTTGTTCAACATCCGGTCAATCCACGCGTTGGGGGTTGGGAATGTCCTTGAACAGCTGTTGTGCCAGTTGCCGGGCGACGTCGAGGCGCGCGGCGGTCGTGGGGGCTCCCTGAAAGCGATCCAGCAGGTTGCCGAACGCGCCGTCGCGTGAGGCGGCAAATCGCATCATGTCCACCGGCGCCGTCAGCCACAATCCTCGGACTCTGAAGAAGGCCTGCAGGAGTTCCTCGAAAAAAGTTGCCAGCAGATACTCGGCGGTCGCCGGCTGGCTCATGAGGTCTTCGGCTTTTCCCAGCCAGTGCAGGCACTCGGCCTTGAGCTTGATTTTTTCGTGCATGCCGGCTTGCGGCGGTCCCTGGCGGAACCGCTGCTGCGCCTTGTCGATCAGCCTCGTGCCGACTACGTCAAGCTCGAACAGCACGCGGGCTTTCCGCAGCAACGGCGGCAGCCGCGTCGAACGCGACAGCTCTTCTTCCACGGCCTGCGCGCTCCAATAACGGATGTCCACGAGACGATCGGCGATGCGGATCATGTCCTGGCCCTCGTCGTGCCCCTTCACCAGGACGATGAAATCCAGATCGCTGTGCGTGGTGAGGGCCCGGCGTGCGCCAGAGCCGGTCAGAAGCACGGCCAGCAGATCGCCCCCGCGCTTGCCGCGCACGTGCCCCAGCGCATGCTCGATGATTTTATCGGTGCCCGGAGGTTCCGGCGTCGGCGGCAGTTCCGGCGGTTCGGGGACGGGGAGCAGCTCCGCGTTGAGTTCCTCGCGGGTCGGGGGTGTCTGAGTCTCTGGCGACGATTGGTTCATGCGCCGGTCACCTGCTTAATTTGCGGTTCCAATGCCGCAAGCCATTGCTCGAACGGCTGCACGGCATCCACAACGATTTCCAGCTTGCCGTTCGGGAGCTTCCGCACCACGCCGGGAGCCTCCGGCGTCAGGGGGATTTCGACCCATTCCCGATTCAGTCCCAGTTGATCGGTCAATTCCAAAATCCGGCTGATCTGCTTGAATGAGACGGCTTGCAGCATCAGATATCCTTGCGCACGGTTAAGGGGATTCTAAAGGCGGGACGGTGAAACGTCAACGCAGCATTATTGCGGGAACACGCGCGAGAAGATTTGTCCGGCCCGGTCAATGTCGTCCGCGGACACGTCGAGATGGGTGACGGCCCGGTAGGTGTTCCCGCCCACGGCATTGATCAGTACGCCCTCGGCTTTCAAGGCGGCGACGAGGTCGGCAGGAGAGCGGCTCGATTTGACGTCGAAGAAGATGATGTTCGTTTCGACGGATTTGAGGTCGAGCGTGACGGCCGGAATCTGTGCCAGGAGGTGGGCGAGACGCTTCGCATGGGCGTGGTCTTCTTTGAGTCGGGCGATATTATGTTCCAGCGCGAAGATGCCGGCCGCGGCCAGCAGGCCGGCCTGACGCATGCCCCCGCCATACATGCGGCGGAACCGGCGAAGCTTCTCCAGCATGTCCCGGTCGTTTGTGGCGATCAGTGAGCCGGCCGGCGCGCCCAGGCCTTTTGACAGGCAGAACGAGACGGTCGTGAAATGCTTCGCATATTCCGTGGCGGAGGTGCCCGTGGCGACGACGGCGTTGAAGAGCCGCGCTCCATCCATGTGCATGGGAAGACCGCGCTGCCGGGCGATGGCGCCGATCCGCTCGATGGTTGCCAAGGGATAGATCGTGC
>JAIBHQ010000013.1 GCA_020028595.1 Nitrospirota bacterium | reverse complement strand
TCGAACTGTCCGCGATATTTCGTGCCGGCGACGAGCGATCCAAGATCCAGGGCGATGACGCGGCGGGACAATAGATTATCCGGCACTTCCGACGTGACGATCCGCTGGGCCAGGCCTTCGACGATTGCCGTCTTGCCGACGCCGGACTCCCCGATCAGCACGGGATTGTTCTTCGTCCGTCGACTGAGAATCTGGAGCACGCGTTCGATTTCATCTGCACGCCCGATCACGGGATCGAGCTGGCCTTCCTGGGCCAACTGGGTCAGGTCGCGTCCAAATTCATCCAGCGCCGGCGTATTGGATTTGCGATCGCGCTCCCGCGGCGCGGACTTGCGCAGGAAGGTCACGGTGAGTTGCCGCGCAGTCAGGAGATTGGCGCCGAGGCTGCGGAGAATCTTGCCGCCGATGCCTTCCTCTTCGCGCAGGAGGCCGAGCAGCAGATGTTCGCTGCCGATGTGGTTGTGGCCGAGCAGGCGCGCTTCTTCGACCGCGTATTCGATGACTTTCTTGACGCGCGGGCTGAACGGAATCTCGCCGAACGTCATGGTGGTTCCGCCGCCCGGCAGGTTGCGCTCGATTTCCAGGCGAATTTGTTCGGAGGACAGCCCCATCTTTTTGATAATCGTCAGAGCAATCCCGTCCGTTTCACGCAGAATGGCCAAGACCAGATGTTCCGTGCCCAGATAGTCGTTCTGGTGGCGCTCGGCTTCTTCCCGCGCCAGGATAATGATCTTCCGGCCCTTATCCGTGAATCGTTCGAACATCCCGCCTCCTTTAGTGGACCTGTTTATGGTGGAACGACGGAAGTTATCGAAAATCTAGGGCAATTCTATCGGTCGAATGACGTTCTGTCAAGACCTGCAGGACTCTGCGCAGTCCCGGAGCATGCCGAAAATTTCTCAACCGGCTGGGCACGCGCGTCATTGACATGCAATTCACCACCCCATACAATCCGTTTCCACTTTTCCCTGCTGCATCCTGTCTGTCCGTATCCGTTGAGGATCGAGTGTTCATGAAAGTCATCGGAATACTGGCCAAGCCGAAGTTTCCCAATATGAAACCCACGCTGACGCAGCTTGTCGCATGGCTGCGCGAGCGTGGGAAAGACGTGGTGCTCGATTCGAAAGTCGCCGCGCTCATCGGCAAATCGGCATCGCGATACCAGGGCCGGATTGCCGATAAGGCGGACATGGTGATCGTCCTCGGCGGCGATGGCACCATGCTCAACGCTGCCCGGCTTGTCGAAGAACGGAGCACGCCCATTTTGGGCATCAACATGGGTGGGCTGGGATTTCTTACGGAAGTCGGCGGCGAAGATCTCTACAAAACCCTGGAGCGGGTGTTTGCCAAGGAGTACACGCTTGAAGAGCGGCTCATGCTGCGGGCGCGTCTGGACCGTCGCGGCAGGCAGATCGCGCAGGCGACCGTGCTCAACGACGTGGTGGTGACAAAGGGAGAGCTGTCACGCATGATCGCGATGACGATTGCGATCGACGGCCGATTCGTGACAAGCCTGCGGGGCGACGGATTAATTCTCTCGACGCCGACGGGCTCAACGGCCTACTCCATGTCGGCCGGCGGACCGATCGTCACCCCATCGGTCAACGCGCTGGTGATTACGCCGATCTGCCCCCACACGCTGACCCATCGCCCGTTGCTGGTGCCGGGCACAGCCACGCTGGCGATCACGCTGACCAGCCATGACAAGGGCGCGATGGTGACGTTCGACGGCCAGGTCGGCGTCGCGGTGACAGAAGGCGACACGGTCACCATCACATCGTCCCGGCATAAGACCAAGCTGATTCGGTTACCCGAGAGAACCTACTACGATATGCTCAGGCGAAAACTGAAGTGGGGTGGAGATTAGTGAGTCGATGAGGCGTGGGATTTTCCGGCCCGATTCTCGATCGTCGCCAGCATGTCGTTGTTCGTGCTGAATTTGAACTCGCCGATGCAGTCGCCAGGGCCGTTGTGTTCCTTCTCGGCCGACTCCAGCGTTCGGAGCCCCTTCACATCCACGGCGTGAGCGCCTCGCTCTTTCAGTATCCGATGCAGCTTGCGGAGAATCTCCTCGGCAGTTCCCTGCGAACGCGATGATTTGGTTCCCAGGTGGCGCGTCACGACTTCGGCGCACCATTCTCCATCCCGTTTTGCCACGCCGACCAGGCCCTCGCTGGCTTTTCGCGCCCAGCCAGCCAAGAAGACGCCCTCGACGATCTTACCCGAAGCTTCATCGTAGGCTTGAAAGAGCGAATCGTCCGGATCGTTGAGGGTTTTATTGGGATTGGTGACGAACACGCCGCCCTTGTACGGGAGGCCGACGGTTTCATCCACGCGGTCACCGACGGCGAACACGACACTGTCCACCGGAAACTCGTAGAATTGTTTGAGCCCGACCGCCGCCGTATCCTCGCCTTTTGGCTCCAGCTTGGTTTCCTCGATCTCAAGGGCGCGCACACGATTTGAGGCATCGACGAGCACGCGCTTCGGCGAGGCCAGGAAGCGGAAACTTATCCGGGTAGTGCTGGTTGTGGGTTCGCACTTGGTGAACTCGTCGGTGATGCCCTTGAACAGGTCGTCCGGTTTCTGTCCCACCGCTTCCAGCCGCTGCCGCACCCGGTCGAATTCCTTCTTCAGCCCTTCGAGATCCATATTCGAACAGATGGCCCGAATCTCTTTGGGATTATATTTCCGTTCCGCCGGTCCGCGGCGCGCAATCGCCGTCACCCGCTCGACTTTCTTATACCGGATCAGCCAATGCGCGATGTCCACCATGACATCGCCGACGCCGATGACTGCGACATGCTTCCCCATATCAAATGGGCGATCGCCAAAGCCGGGCAATTGATTGAAATGGTAGACGACGTCCTTGGCGTGAAACACGCCCTTGGCGGAATCCCCTTCCACGCCGATGGTCTTGGTTCCCTGCGCGCCTGTCGCAAACACGATCGCGCTGGCGCCGAGCATGCGGAGTTCCTCGACCGTGACGTCCTTGTTTTGCCCGACAGACACGTTGCCCAGGTAATGCACATTGGGGCGATCGAGGATTTCCCAGTAGGTCTTGCGGAGACCTCCGCGGAGTTTCAGTTTGTTGGGGAAGATGCCATATTCGGCCAGGCCGCCGAACTTGATGTCGCGATTGAGGACGATCACCTCATGGCCAGCCTTCGCCATCATGTTGGCCACGGCCATTCCGGCCGGCCCGGCTCCGACCACGATGATGATGTGCCCCGAGGGTGCGCTCATACTCTTCAAGGCCCAGTCAAATGTCGTGAAAAACGTGCGGACGGTAGCACACAAAGCCGCGAATTGTCAAAACATCTAGACATTTCTCACGACAGCAGATTCACGCAGGCAAAGACGGTGAAACAGTGCAGGAACAAGGGCTATCCGCCGGCGCTCCCAACCGGTCCACCGGGCTTTGTCATGCGCCAGGGGTCCATAAGTTTCTCCAGCCGCTTCTCCGGCAGGAGTTTATGCTCCTTGGCGATCTGGCGGACTGTTTTGCCGGTCCTGTAGGCTTCCTTGGCGGCTTTCGCGGCGGCGTCGTAGCCGATTTCCGGCGCAAGCGCCGTGCACATGGCCAGACTGCCCTCGATGGAATCCTTGCAGCGCTGTTCATTGGCCTGGATGCCTTCAACGCACCGGCTGGCGAAGTTGCTGGACGCAGTCGCCAGCAGTTCGATGGATTGCAGCAGGTTATAGGCCATCACCGGCAGCATGACGAGCAATTCGAAGTTGCCCGCCTGCCCTCCGAGCGTCACCGTCACATCGTTGCCGATCACCTGTGCGCAGACCATCGTGACCGATTCGGCGATGACCGGATTCACCTTGCCGGGCATGATGGATGAACCGGGCTGGGTCTCCGGCAGGGTGATTTCGCCAAGCCCGCAGCGGGGGCCCGACCCGAGCCAGCGAACGTCGTTGGCAATCTTCATCAGGCTGACGGCGATGGTTCGTAATTCCCCGCTTGCCTCGACCACGGAATCCTGGGTGGACTGGGCCTCGAAGTGGTTGGCCGCCTCTTCAACCGTGCAGCCAATCTCTTTGGAAACGAGCGCGAGAACCTTTGAGGCAAATTGCGGATGGGTATTCAGGCCGGTGCCGTCAGCGGTGCCTCCCAGAGCGACCTCCCGCAGAGCCTCCTGCGCCCGCTTCGCACGGACGAGCGCCAGCTCGACTTGGCGCGCGTAACCGCTGAATTCCTGGCCCAACCGGACCGGCGTGGCATCCTGCAGATGGGTGCGCCCGATCTTGACGATCCTGTTAAAAGCGCGGGCCTTGGCGTTCAACGCCCGATGCAGCCGCTTCAAGGCCGGGAACAATTGCCGTTCGATCATCTCGACCGCCGCCACGTGAATCGCGGTCGGGATCACATC
This sequence comes from Nitrospirota bacterium, assembly GCA_020028595.1. Classification (GTDB taxonomy): domain Bacteria; phylum Nitrospirota; class Nitrospiria; order Nitrospirales; family Nitrospiraceae; genus 2-02-FULL-62-14. The sequence goes on along the minus strand of JAIBHQ010000013.1, from coordinate 5,951 downwards.
GTTGCTGGACTGGCCCTGATTCACATGGTCGTTCGGATGAACCAGCTTGCTGCCGCGCGCGCCGCCCAGCAGCTCGGTGGCACGATTTGAAATCACCTCGTTGGCGTTCATGTTGGTGGAGGTGCCGGAGCCGGTCTGGAAGATATCCACCGGGAACTCGACATCCCACTTTCCGTCAATCACTTCACGGGCGGCCTTGCGAATGGCCTCTGCGTGTTTTTTGTCGAGCGAACCGAGCGAATGGTTGGCGATTGCCGCTGCATATTTGATGAGTCCCATGGCCCGAATAAAGGACCGGGGAAAGCGCAGGTCGCTGATCGGGAAGTTTTCGAGGGCACGGGCCGTCTGGACGCCGTAATAGGCTTCGGCCGGCACGGCCAGTTCACCCATGCTGTCGCGTTCGACGCGAGTGGCTCCGGACGGTTTCACAGCCTTGCCTGGCGCGCCTTTTTTCATGGTGAACAATCGCCTCCTGCCTTCGTGAGAGAGGCATCTTATCCCCAGTGTGCCAATGGCGACAAGCCAAAAAAAGAGGGCCTGCCTTTCCGGCAGGCCCTCTCATCTCACGGCGTCACAGAGCCTGGTCAGCCGACCTTCACGTCGATTGCCTTAGGCTTGGCCTTCTCGGACTTGGGCAGGTGCAGATGCAGCACCCCGTCCTTGTATTCGGCCTTCACCTTCGTGTCATCCACGTGGTCCGGCAGGGTGAAACTTCGAACAAAGCTGCCATAGGACCGCTCCACCCGGTGATACTTCTTGCCTTTTTCGTCGATCTCATGCCGGCGCTCGCCCTGAATGGTCAGCACGCCGTCTTCGACCGTCACCTTCACATCCTCCTTCTTTACCTCCGGCAATTCGGCCTTGATCTGGTATTCCGCATCCGTTTCGGCAATGTCCACGGTCGGAATCCAATCGGCCACGGTAATGGTTTCCTTGCCGTCAGTGGAACGCCCCGCCTGCCGGTTGAACATCCGGTTCAACCGCTCAGACATATCCTCCAGCTCACGGAACGGGTCCCAACGCATCACTGCACTCATCGTGCACCTCCTGGTTGCGGTTGTTGTAAAAAATGTCTGTGTATCAGGTAATCTTGATTTGATGTTCGTCAAGAGCCGGCGCAGTAAAAAGTGCCTGCGCAGACAGTCTTGACTCGAAGAAAAGAGGAGTTATCTAGAACTGTTATCGCCGTTCGATGGGTACGTAGGGCCGGTTGTGCTCGCCGGAGTAGATTTGATCGGGCCGGAACAGTTTATTTTCCCGTAATTGTTCGAACCAGTGCGCCATCCAGCCGGCCACGCGCGATATGGCGAACATTGGCGTGAAGCAATCCACCTCGATGCCCAGCTTGTCGTAGAGGATGCCTGAATAGAAATCCACATTGGGATAAATTTTCTTCTCGCCCAGCAATTCTGCCGCAACCCGTTCCACTTCAATGGCCACGTCGTACAATTGTGACGAACCGCATTCCTTGAACAAACGTCCGCAGAGCCCTTGCAGAATCACCGCACGCGGATCCTTGACCTTGTACACCCGATGTCCGAAACCCATCAGCTTCTGTTTCGCCTTCAGCTTGTTCTCGATGTAGGGTCGGACTTTGCCGGGCGTGCCAATCTCGCGCAGCATCACGACGACTTCCTCATTCGCACCGCCGTGCAAAGGGCCTTTCAAAGTGCCGATGGACGAAGCCACAACGGTATAGGGATCGGCGAGTGTCGAGGCCGTCACAAGACCGGTGAACGTCGAGGCGTTCATGGTGTGCTCGGCGTGCAGGACCAGGCAGACGTCCAGCGTGTCGCTGGCGATCCGCTCCGGGACATGATCGGAGAGCATGTAGAGAAAGTTCTGGCAGAAATCCAGATCGTCACGGGGTGGAATCGCATCGTCGCCCCGGCGGATGCGGGCATGCGCCGCGATGATGGTCGGGAGTTTTGCAATCAACCGAACGGCTGACCAGTAATTATTGTCGATGTCTTTGACGTTACGGCCGGGATAGAACATGCCCAGCGCGGCCACGGCTGCCTGCAGGGCGTCCATGGGGTGCCCTTGCTCAGGCAGGCATTTGAGCAGGTCGACGATCTTAAACTTGATCCGGCGGTGGTGCGTGATATCGCCGACAAAGTGGACCAGCTCATGCTGTGTGGGCAGGCGGCCGGAGAGAAGCAGCGAAGCGGTTTCCAGGAAGGAGGACTTGGCACAGAGGTCTTCGATGCGGATGCCGCGATACTCAAGGATGCCACGCTCCCCGTCCACGTCGCTGATGGCGGATTTTGCGGCTGGTACTCCCGCAAGGCCCGGCATGAAATCATGCGGCATGGAACGTTCCCCTGTGCAAACACGGCACGCGTCTGTTAAATTCTAGAAGTTGTCTGGCAGCAGGTCAAGTGCAGGCAAGTTCCTACTTTCATCCGGTATGCTGCAACAGAGCTATGATGACTCGTGCGTTTCTGATCCTCAGCATTCTGGCACTGACCACGGGGGCGGCATTGGCGCAAGGCGACACGGCCAACATTTTTGCCGTCGTCACCAAAGTTCCTCGCGATCGTTCGCAAGTGCCGGCGCGTATCCTGGCCGGCGGTCAAGTGACCGACAGTCTGCTTCTCGCACCGGATGAGATTCTGAGCAACCCGATCTGGCGAACGCTGGAAATGTGCCATTCCCTCAAGGCGGAAGCCTGGAAAACCCCGGGAGGCTATCGGCTGGCGTCGGTCAAGGTGGTGGATTCCGGCATGCTGCCGATGGAACTGCAAGGAGTCGCAGGAGACTGCCTGATCAGGAAGGCGTTGGACATCGCGCCGCTGGCAGATTAGTGAATAGTGCTGAGCAATGAGTGCTGAGTCCTGAGTGGTCTGCTTTTTACTCAGCACTCAGGACTGAGGACTCAGCACTTAACTCGCACAATTGGGGCAGGTCGTCGGTTCTTCGCCGACTGATGCTTCTTCCTTGGTGAGCGGGAAAAACTGGTCGCATTGCTTGCACTGGCGGATTTCGAAGAATCCCACGCCCTTCTCGTCAATTTCCGTCGGGAGCAGCAGCTCCAGGGGATCGTAGCCCAAGGTCACCCCATCTGAAAACTTCACCAGTGCCAGCCGTTCGTTGAAGAGTTCGAATGTGGCTTCCTGTCCTTTCCGCTCGGAGACATGGCCGACCACAAAGACCGGCTGTCCTTTCCGTTTCGTCCGCAAATCCTTGAGAACCCGCTGCGTGGTTGTGACCACGGCATAGTTCCCACTTGAACTGGTTCCGGCTGTCGGCATAGGCTAATTTTCAAGAAAGGCAATAGGCGATAGGCAGTGGGCTATGGGTTAATTCGTGTTCCTATCGCCAATCGCCTATAGCCCATAGTCTTACTCCAATTACCACGCGGCAAAAAACGGCGTCAAGGTAGCAACGAAAGGATTGTGCCAGATGGCGAAAATTACCATCTATCAAAAACCCACCTGTTCCACCTGCCGGGAGGCCGTCAAGCTGGTCGAAGCCAGCGGGCAGCCGTTCACCGCCATCAATTATTATGAGCAGCCGTTTACGAAGGCGCTCCTGAAGGGATTGCTGAAAAAGGCAGGGCTTTCCGCGACAGATATCCTCCGAACCAAGGAAGACATCTATAAGGAGTTGGGGCTGGCGAAAAAGCAGGTTTCAGAAGAGGAATTGATTGCACTGATGCTCAAATACCCCGACTTGATCCAGCGCCCGTTGGTGGAGAAAGGCGAGAAGGTTATTTTGGCGAGGCCGGCGGAGACAGTACAAAGGCTGCTCTAGGCACGATGCGCAACTGTCAGTTTCCCGCTCTTGTGATCAATACTGACAGAGACTTTCCCCTCCAGCACCTGCAACAGTAATTCCCCTGCCAGTTTACGACGCCAGCCGAAGAGAATCGGAAGATCAAGTTTTTCCCGGTCGTGTTTGGCCTCCACCATCTCCTGCAAGTCGGATGAGGTGGCAAGGAGCGTGGGCGCGATGTGCTCTTCCGTAGCGCGTGCCTTGAGAACCGCCTGCAACAGGTCTACCTGACCGGCCGATTCCTGTTCGTGACGTTTGGGCGGGGCCACCTCAGGCCATTCGGATGGCGGAACGGCCAGGCCCTGTTGAATCGCCGCAAGGATGGCCTCTCCCCGCTTTTCGACTTCACCGCCGTGGAGCCCACGAACACCTTTCATCGCCTCGACTGTCTGCGGCGGGCGGCGGGCCAGTTCGATCAACACTTCATCGCGAATGACGCGTCCGCGGGGCACGTTTCGCCGCTGCGCTTCCTCGTCCCGCCAGGCAGCGAGCTCACGCAGAATGGCGGCATTTTTCGGCCGAAGATTATCCCATCCTCGAATCCGCTGGTAGCGCTCGCGGGGATCGCGCGCTGTTGTGCCGAGCGTCGTCTGCAATCTGGAGAACTCTTCCTGCACCCACTCCATCCGCCCGAGCGATTGCAGGCGCTTGAGCAGATGATCATGGATGGCAAAGAGAAATTCCACGTCCTCGTAGGCGTAGGCCAGTTGTTCCGGGGTCAGCGGGCGCTGGCTCCAGTTGGTGAACGTGTGCGCCTTCTCCAGCTTCTGGCCGGTGACTTTTTGCACGAGTTGGCTGTAGGCGACCTGGACGCCATAGCCCACCATCGCGGCGGCGACCTGCGTGTCGAAGAACGGCGTCGGCATCCGGCCGGTGGACGCGGCGAGTAATTCAAGATCCTGCCGCCCCGCGTGAAAGACTTTTTCAATCTTGGGATCGGCCAGAATCTCGCCCAGGCTGTCGAGTGTGCCCAACGCCGGGACGTCCACCACCGCGCAGGTGCCACCGACAACGATCTGAAGCAGTTCCAGTTTCGGGGTGAACCGATCCTCGCCGATGAATTCCGTGTCCAGGCCGATTCGATCCGCCCTGCGAAGTTGGTCGCACAAAATCGCAAAGCTGTCCCGATCGCGAATGTACAGACCTGGTGGAGTGGGCATGGTCAACGGGGTTATTCCGCCGGAGTGAAGCCGCCGCGGACGCCGGTCGTCGGATCCATATTGCTGAGGCTTAGATATTCTTTCAGCAATTGATGGGCTTCGAGTATCCGGCGCAATTGAGGTTCCGAACTTCGGTCTCCCTTGCGCGCGTCCGGGTGCAGCTTCTTGGCCTTTTCGCGAAAGGCTTTGGTGACGGACGACATCGAACTGCCGAACGCCAGCCCCAGTGCGTCATAGGCCTCGCCTGCCGTATTGATTTCACCCGGCTGGCCGGGCATGGTTCCGCCCCCGCCGCTTGCCGCCTTAAAGAAGTCGGTGAGGTTGATCTTGCGCCGACGCCGGCGAGGCCGTTCACGAACTTCGCTATCCATCTCGTCGTACCGGTCTTCGACGAATTCCAAACGGGCTTCCAGCCGTTGGGCGGTGGAAATATCAGCGACCTGCGACAGGTCTGCTTCGATGGTCTGCAAGGAGTGCTCGATCTCGGCAAAACCCTGCTCGACGCGGAAGTAGCTGTCCACACGGTCCTGCATCATGGTGTCCATGGCGAGATCGAGACTATCTTCAGATTTGGCTTTGAGCTCGGTGATGCGGCGCAGCATACCAACCCGGAATTTCCCCAATTTTCTGAAATTAAACGGCATCCACGGCCTCCGGAAGATGCGACGCATTTTAGCATAATCGGGGGCGTTGCCTGATGGAAAATAGCTGTGCTCGCAAGGAATATTCCAGGCTTGACTCCCGCCACTTGGTCAGGCTAATGATGCATTCCTTTTTTTCTTACATTCAGGAGGGTGTATGACGAAGTGGATCGTGATCGTTGCCGTGAGTGTGGCAGTGTGGTTCGCTCCTTCATCGGGTCAGGCCGTTGATCCATCCGGCTACGGCCAGGCGGGTGGCGAATTCGATATCAAGATTCCGCGCGTGCCATCCGGGGAACTGGCGGATGCGAAGGCCTTGAAGTCTCCGTTCGAACCAACACCGGGAATTTTGAAAGAAGGCAAAGAGATCTTT
>JAIBHQ010000148.1 GCA_020028595.1 Nitrospirota bacterium | reverse complement strand
TTTCACGGCGGAGGAAATCCGGCGGGCGGTCGCGCACGGCATCAACCCGGCGCATTTTCCTGATCCAAACGGCTCCCAGGTGTCGGTCGTGCCGAATCCGTCCGGCGAAGGCTACCTCTGCCCGGCCTTCGATCCAGCCACCTCTCACTGCCGCATCTACGACGACCGGCCATTGGACTGCCAGATCTATCCGCTGGCCATCATGTGGACTGCCGACCGCTCGGCGGTCGTGCTGGGATGGGACACCAAATGTCCATTTCTTAAGCCGGGGAATAGGCAATGGGCGATAGGTGATGGGCAGAAATCTTCCCCATTACCCATAGCCCATGACCCATTGCCTGGCCTGCGTGCGTACGCCGACAAGATCGTTGGTATACTCGAACGCGATGAGACGATTGAGACATTCGCAAAAAATCCGCGATTGATTGGGCGGTTTCAGGAGGATGTGGTGATTCTCAATCCGCTGCCGAAGCTATCGGAGCGCATGAGAATGACGCGTGACGCGTTACGCGTGACAGGTGCTTCCGATTCTGTGCCCGTCACTCGTCACCCGTCACTCGTCACGAGGCCTCTGGTATTCGCCGACCGTTCCCGCTTCGAGTGTGCGCTGAAGTCAGTGGAGACCCCACTGGCTCATTTTGCACTGGCGCCGCATCTTATATGGACGAATCTGTTCCGGTACTCCTGGGCCGAGCTTGCAGGGCATCTGTGCCTGTTGGCCAACTATGCCGACGGGATGTATATGCCGCTGCCGCCTCTGCCTGCGGCGGCAGGCGATAGGCAATCGGCAATCGGCAATAGGCCTGAGCCTTCCCCATCGCCCATTGCCCATCGCCCATCGCCTGAAGCGTTTGCCGCCTGCTTTGCGCTGATGCGCGAAACCAATAAAGGGTCTGCCGTCAGCCGGATCGAGAACGTCCCGGAGGAGTGGAGGGCGGCGTTGGAGCCCTGGGGCTATCGTCTAAAGCCGAAAGACCCGGACTATCTGTATCGGACGGCAGACCTTGCCGCGCTTGCGGGCGACCCCTACAAGTCGCAACGCGCCGCGTGCAATCGGTTCGAGCGGGAATGCCGGCATTCGTTCGAGCCATACCGGGACTCGGACCGGGATGCATGCCTGACGCTGTTCCGGGAATGGGCGGCGCAGAAACAGGCTGCCGGTCTTGATGAGGTGGGGCGGCACATGCTGGCGGATTCAGAATCGGCCCATCACGAAGCGCTCACGCATCACCGCGAGCTCGGATTGATCGGGCATGTCGTGCGGGTGGATGGGACGGTTCGCGCCTACACGTTTGGCTATGAGCGGTCTTCGTCTGTATGTTGCGTTCTACTGGAGGTGGCGGACCGGACGGTGCATGGATTGGCTTCGTTCATCTTCCGCGAGTGCTGTCGGGAAGCCGCCGAGCGAGGCTACGAGTTCATCAATACCATGGACGAGTCGGGCTTGCCGAGTCTGGCCCACTCCAAGCGTGCGTACCATCCGCTCCGAATGGTGCCGAGCTACATCGCAACCGAGGTCTGAAGGAGACGGGCGGTTCCTGTTTCAGGACACGCCGTCATGAATCATGCAGGCTAGGCCGGTTCCGCCGCGTCGCTGAATTTGTCTTTGATGACCAGCACCTCGTCCATTGCGCCCAGGAAGGTGTCGAGCAGGGACGGGTCGAAGTGTTTCCCTCGTCCCTCGCGCATGATGTCCAGGGTCTGTTCCATCGAAAAGGCGGGCTTGTAGACGCGCTTGGTCGTCAGGGCATCGAAGGTGTCGGCGACGGCGGCAATCCGGCCTTCAAGCGGAATCGCTTCGCCGGCCAGGCGGCGCGGGTAGCCGGTGCCGTCGAATTTCTCGTGGTGCGTCCAGGCGATCAGGGCCGCCAGTTTCAGCAATTCCGCCTCCGACCCGTCGAGAATGTGGCGGCCCATCTCGGAATGCCGCGTGATCACCTCGAACTCCTCGCTGGAGAACTTGCCGGGCTTGAGCAAAATGTGGTCGGGCGTGCCGATCTTTCCGATGTCGTGCATGGGGCTGGCGATTTGGATCAGCTCGCACCGGTCAGCTTCCAGTCCATACCGGCGGGCCAGCACGGCGCAGTAGAGGCTCATGCGCCGGAGATGCCGGGCCGTGTCCGTGTCCCGGAACTCCGCGGCGAGCGCCAATCGCTGAACCGTTTCCTCCCGTGACAGGCGCAACCCCTCCTGCGCCTTCTCCAACTGGCGAATCTTACGTCTGAGCGCCTCGGTGCGCTCCATGATCACGTCTTCCAGCTTATCCAGTTGGCTCTGGTTGTCGATCTCCAGTTGGCGGCGCCGCAAGGCGTTGGCCACGTTGATGAGTATCTCGTTGGCTTCATAGGGTTTGATGATGTAGCCGTAGGCGCCGCTTTTCAGTGCGATGTCCGCGATCAGAGGTTCGTCCACCCCGGTGATCATGACCGCCGCCGTGAAGGGAAATTCCAGGAGGAGCACCTGCTTGGCGAGATCCAGGCCGGATCAATCGTAGCCATGCATGGTGAGGAGCCGATCCAGTTGTTGCCGGATCACCTCCTCATCATCCACGATCAGGATTCGGGGCTTGTCCATATCGAGCGCCATGTTCCTTGATGTTATACGAACGCGAGATGAGCGGGAAGGGCCGCTGACAGGATTCCCGCCGTTCCGGCCGTGAATCATACCAGCACATCGCGTGCCAGCAAAGAATAATAAGCGCATTGCCTCTCGCAGGATTCGGTGAAACCGGCAAGGCTTTGAGAGACAAGCCTCGCCGTGGCATGGCGGCCTCGCGATCTCTCAGGCGGGTAACAGCCACGTTCACAACCGAGTTCAAAATTGTACGAGTTGTACCGGAAACGCACAGGCGGCGGACTCGTCGGTTGCTCGGGCCGCTGTTCGGGCGTATGATTTCCCGCCATTTCCATGCTGGTTGAGCAGAATTGTATTGATGAAGGCCGACTGATGCCGCAAGCCCGCCGACCCTATACCTGGCTTCAAGTGCTGATGATCGTCATGACGGTCGTGGCGATGACGATCGGTGCCCTGGCCCTCCATTATATCGAGACGCGCCTTGTGAGCACCGCAGGGGAAAGTCTCAGCATGGCCGCGGCCGAGATCGCGGACAAGCTGGACCGGCTCCTGTTTGAACGCCACGGCGATGTCCGGATGATGGCACGGGCATTCGGCAGCCACATGTCCAATACGGCGTACGTGAATTCCTATCTCGCCTGGATGAGGGAATCGTATCGGCCCGTGTATCTCTGGCTGGGCGTCACCGATCAGCACGGGCGTGTCATCGCGGCAACGGATCCCAAAACGGTCGGGCAGGACGTGAGCAAGAGCGCGTGGTTTCGGGCCGTCCGGAGCGGCACGGCGGTGTTTGTCGGGGACGTGCAACCCTACGAGGCGTCCAGCGGAATGGACGCCGTCGCATTTACCGCGCCCATCATCGACTCGCGTGGAGCGTTCCTGGGGGTCGTCACGACTCTCATGGGATTGCCGGTGCTGGAAGAAGTGGTCACGAAAACGGTGCACGATGTCCAGACCACCGGCACATTCCTGGGCACAAGCGAATATCAGTTCCTGACGCAGGCAGGAGACGTGTTCATTGATTCGGACCTGATCCACAAGGGCAACGTCAACCTCATCCGGCTGGGGTTGCCCTCCGCGCTCATCAACGCATCGGCCCCGCCCGGCTATCTCGAGGAAGCGCACAAGCGCCGGCACGTCCCGGTCGTCACCGGCCATGCGAGAACCCGGGGGTACGGGGAGTTTTCCGGTCTTCAGTGGCAGGTGCTGGTGCGCATGGATCGGAGCGACATCCTGCTGCCCATTCGGCCCATGTTCGTGCTGCTGTACTGGGCGACCGGCCGCCTGCGGAAGGAATATGAGCAGGCCCAGCAGGAGAGCGCCCATGCCAGGGCCGCCGAAGCGACGTTGCGGGAAGGCGAGCATCAGACACGCGCCATCGTTGAGACGGCGCTGGATGCGGTGATCAGCATCAACGAGCGCGGGCAGATCACGGACTGGAATCACCAGGCCGAGGCCACCTTCGGCTGGTCCCGTCAGGAGGCGATCGGCAGACTCTTGGCGACGACCATCATCCCTCCTCGGTATCGGGAGGCCCACGAGCGCGGGCTCAGACACTTTTTCGCGACCGGCCAGGGTCCGCTGCTCAATCGGCGGATCGAGATCGTGGCACTCCACCGTGATGGTCGCGAATTCCCCGTGGAATTGTCGATCTCGCCCGTGCGCTTGGGAAATGTGTGGATCTTCAGCGCCTTTGTCCGTGACATCACCCAGCGGAAGTCGGCGGAACGGCGCCTGGCCGCGCAGTATGCCGTGACGCGCGTCCTGGCCGAGTCGCTGACACTTCAGGGTGCCAGCGCAAGGATTCTGCAGGCCATCTGCGAGAGCCTGGACTGGGAGTTGGGGATTATCTGGCATGTCGATCAGCAGGCCAACGTCTTGCGCTTCATCGATGCCTATCACGTCCCGGCGGTACAGGTCGCCGAGTTCGTGAGGATCAGCCGGGAGCGGACGTTTCTCTCCGGTATCGGGCTCCCCGGCCGTGTCTGGGCCAACGGGCAACCCGCCTGGATTCCCGACGTCGTCAAGGATACGAATTTTCCGCGCGCGCCGGTGGCGGCGAAGGTGGGATTGCACGGGGCATTTGGATTTCCGGTTCGCATCGGGAAGAACATCTACGGCGTCATCGAGTTTTTCAGCCACGAAATCCGCGAGCCGGACGGAAATCTGCTCGACATGGTGGCCGAAATCGGTCTCAAAGTCGGGCAGTTCGTCGAGCGCCAACGGACCGAATCCGAGTTGCAGCAGGCGCAGGCGCTCCTGTTGCAGGCGCAGAAGATGGAAGCGGTCGGACGGCTGGCGGGCGGGGTGGCGCACGACTTCAACAATTTGCTGACGATCATCTCCGGTTCCTGCCATTTCCTGCTGGCCTCTCTTGACCGGGCCGGTCCTTTGCGCAAGGAGGTCGAGGAAATCAAGCGGGCCGGCAGTCGGGCGGCAACCCTGACCAGCCAGCTCCTGGCATTCAGCCGCCGCCAGGTGCTGACCTTGAAGGAGCTGAACCTGAATGACGTCATCCGCAATACTGAAGGCATGCTGCAGCGACTGATCGGCGAGGATGTGAATCTGGTTGCCGTGTTGGATCCGGCACTGGGTAACGTCAGGGTCGATCCGGGGCAGGTTGAGCAGATCATCATGAACCTGGTCGTCAACGCCCGGGATGCCATGCCGTCAGGCGGGCGGCTGACCATCGAAACCGCGAACGTCGAATTGGATGAGACCTATGCACACCAGCATGCGATTGCCCGCCCCGGTCCCTACGTGATGCTCGCCGTGAGCGATAGCGGCCAGGGGATGGACAAGGAGATCCAGGCGCGCATCTTTGAGCCGTTTTTCACGACCAAGGATCAGGGCAGGGGCACGGGGCTGGGGCTGGCCATGGTCTACGGGAGTGTCAGGCAGAACGGCGGGAGTATCTTTGTGTATAGCGAGCCGGGGCAGGGGACCACGTTCAAGATCTACCTCCCGCTGGTCGATGAGCAGGCCGACGCGGCGAGCGTGCCGGCGTCCGCCTCCGTCGAGCTGCCGCGCGGCACGGAAACCGTGCTGGTCGTCGAAGACGAACCGGGGGTGCGCGCGGTCATCCTGAGGATCCTTCGGGAGCAAGGGTACACGGTGCTGGAGGCGCGGCATGGGCTTGAGGCGCTGCATCTCGGCACCCAACCGCTGGCGAAAATCCATCTGCTGCTCACGGACGTGGTCATGCCGCAAGTGAGCGGGCGGGAGGTGGCGGAGAATTTGACGCGCATTCATCCGGAGATCCGGGTCCTGTACATGTCCGGCTACACGGACGACGCGGTGGTCCGTTATGGCATCCTTGCCGAGGGAACGGACTTTCTCCAGAAACCGTTTACGCCCTCGACGCTGGCTTACAAGGTGCGCGAGGTGCTGGATAGTCCGCGCGGTCCAGCGCGCTCCGACTTGTGAGTCGGCATGGACGCGGCTTATAATCCCCGCACAGGCAAGGACGTTAGGCGCGGGACGCGAGCCGCCGCCGGACGATTGAGCTAGCAGAAGAGAAACGTGAGACAACATGAGCAATAAGCCCGCCAAGGGGAAAGAGCTGGACATCGACCACTACCGCGTCCGGCAGGAGCCCTACTATGCCGAGGTCAGCGGTGAGGTCGGGCTGTTCACAATCGCGTCCAAAAGCAAGATGCCGGTCATGCTCAAGGGGCCGACCGGCTGCGGCAAGACGCGCTTCGTCCAGTACATGGCCTGGAAGCTCGGCCGTCCGCTGATCACCGTTGCCTGCCACGAAGACCTGACCGCCTCCGATCTCGTGGGCCGCTACCTGTTAAAGGGAAACGAGACCGTCTGGGTGGACGGCCCGCTCACGCTGGGCGTGAAGCACGGCGCGCTCGTCTATCTCGACGAAGTGGTGGAGGCGCGCAAAGACACCACCGTCATCATCCATCCGTTGAGCGACGACCGGCGCCTGCTGCCGATCGAAAAGAAAGGGCAGGTCGTCGAGGCGGTGGACGACTTCATGCTCGTGATTTCCTACAACCCCGGCTACCAGAGCGTGCTCAAGGATCTGAAACAGAGCACCAAGCAGCGGTTCATGGCGATCGAGTTCAGCTACCCGCCGGCTGCGATCGAGATGCAGGTCATCGAGAAGGAAGCGGGTGTCAATCAGGATGTGGCGCAGAAGCTGGTCAAGCTCGGTGAAAAAGTCCGGAATCTTCGCAACCACGGCCTGGAAGAGGGCGTGAGCACGCGGCTGTTGATCTATGCCGGGCAGTTGATCGGCAAGGGCATTCCACCGGCGCGTGCCTGCGAGGCCGCCGTGGCGCGTCCGATCACCGACGATCCGGATATGCAGCGCAGTATCGCCGAACTCGTGAAAGCGATTTTTTAAAAACAGGCTATAGGCAATCGGCAATAGGCTATGGGCAAGAGTGTATTCTCCGTTCACCTCAAGCCAATCGCCCATTGCCCATCGCCTATTGCCTCCAGCCAAAGACTTCAAGAAGGAGCATGACCATGAAGGTGATTGCGCGCGTGATGGCCATCAGCCTATTGGTCGTGGGGCTGGCCGGCTGCAGCTATATCTTTTACCCCCGGGCCGATGAATTTGCGGAGAAGGCGAAGGGGGCCACCGGTGTCGAGACGCTGGTCAATCTGACGACGATGCTGGCAGCCAGCGCGCAGGCGGCGCGTGGCGGCAAGGGGTACGACCAGCCGCTCAATGATTTGCACAATCAGTTCCACGCGCTGCACGATGCCATGTGCGGGGTGACCAAGGAACAGGCCGAAACGCCGGCTTATGCGATGGCGGTGACGGTCAACAAGGAAATGTGGGTCATCTTCAAGCTGGACCCGAGGCGCTGACGCGCCATGCGCGCACGCTGGGCGACACGATGACGCGGCTGGACCGCTGGGAACCCGAACTCAACGAAGCCACGCCGGGCGACCCGCGCGACACC
>JAIBHQ010000012.1 GCA_020028595.1 Nitrospirota bacterium | reverse complement strand
TGCAGGGCGTGTTCCCACATGCCCGGGGGATAGGTTTTTTTTCGCTTGTAGTATTCGACGCAGGCTTCGGTGGAGATGGTGAAACCGGGAGGAACGGAAATTTTGAGGTTCGTCATTTCCGCCAGGCCGGCGCCCTTGCCGCCCAGAAGATTCTTCATGTCGCCGGCGCCGTCGGCTTTTCCGTCGCCGAAGTAGTAGACGTATTTCTTAGCCACGCTGCCCCTCTTCTAACGAGATTCGCCTCGATGCGTCACGATGGTTTGATACGGCTCATGGCCTCCAGCCGCAAACGGTAGCGCGCGATGAGGAACTTCGACAGGGCCATTCCCAGTGCCAGCACCGTGCCGGCAAAGGCAAGCAGGATAAACAATCGTGCGGCCGCCCGCTCGCCCGGTTCGTAGTGCAGTTTCCCGTCCGCTCCGAGCACGATATCGGTGTCTTCCTGAAACGTATGGGTGTTGCCGGTCGGATCGGATAAGTTGATCCATTCGTAGCACAGTCGCACCGGCTGTTGCACCCCTGAAACTTTGTACCAATTGTACCGGACGCACTCGTCCCGGCCTGGGTTGAAACGATCCGGAGCATGAAACAGGCTGTCCAGGTTGATCCCGCTCGCCCATATGCCGAGGAGGATGATGGTGTTGCACAGGACGATCAGCGTCAGCGTGATCAGCACGGAGAAGCGACGCACAGGCCCCTGGCGCAGGGCCTCGGTCGTGCCCGCGTCTGCGTCCTGCTCGTTGCGCGTGTCTGTCATGCCTGTTCACCGGGCAGCCCGCATTATTCATGACGGTTCGTTGCGAAATCACGCAGTCGCGTCGCGAGACGGGCGCGTGGAGCCGGGAGAACCCGAGGCGTACTTGAAACAGTACGTCGAGGGGACGGGCGGCGAGCCCGCCCGCCTGCACGCCCGGCAAGCCGCGTGCAGGCTTGTCGTAGCAGCGAATCCGTGATTGCAGTAGAAGCGTTCATGGATAATGCGGGCTAAGTTCCCTGCACGATAATCTGAGAAAAGTCGGCAAAGCCCAGAAACAGCTGATCGATCTCGTAGAGCAAGGAGAGGCGATTCGCACGCAGCGCCTGATCCTGTACGTTGACCATGACGCCATCGAAGAAGGCATCGACGGGTGTTTTTATGCCGACCAGCGCGTCCAGCAGGGCCCGGTAATCGCCTTTTGCCAGGTGCGTCAGGGACCCGTTGCGGCTCTCGACGAGCGCCTTGTACAGCTCGTGCTCGGCCGGATGCTTGAACAGCGAGACGTCGATCTTGCGGCGTTCCCACTGCTCCTTTTCGATCAGGCGGTGGGCGCGTTTGAATCCGATGATGAGCGGATCGAACTCGTGCCTGGTCGTGATCTGTTCCAGGGCCTGCATGCGGGCCAGGAGGTCGAGCGGATCGAACGCGTTTCGATGAGCCGCCTTGAGCACGGCCTCGATGACGTCGTCCCGGAAGCGATGGGCGGTCTTCACGTAGAACCGAAGGCGATCGGCGATGAACGCCAGCGTCGAGGCGTCGCTGGTGCCCTTGAATCCGTCCTGCTGGATCAGCCGCTTGGCCTGGGCTTCCAGTTCCAGCAGGTTCACGCGTAAATGCCCTTCGATCAGGATGCGTATGATGGCCGTCGCATGGCGGCGCAGCGCGAAGGGATCTTCCGAACCGCTTGGGACGAGCCCGACGTGGAAGAACGCCACGATGGTATCGAGCCGGTCCGCAAGCGACAGGATCTTCCCGAGCACGGACGGCGGAATCTCGCCTTCCATGGCCGGCGGAAGATACTGCTCCTGGATGGCGTGGCAGACCTCGTCCGGTTCCCCGTCGTGCCTGGCGTATTGCCCGCCCAGGATGCCCTGCAAGCCGGGAAACTCGCCGACTACGCCGGTTAACAAGTCAGCTTTGCTGAGCAGCGCCGCGCGGTCAGCTGCGCGGCCGAGATCCGACCGGTTCAAGGCGTCTGCCAGCTTGACGGCCAACTGGCGGACACGGGAGGTTTTTTGTTTGAGCGTGCCGAGCCGCTGGTGCAGCGTCATCTGTGAGAGCCGCTCGGCGCGATCCGCAAGCGTCATTTTCCTGTCTTCATCGAAATAAAACCTGGCATCGGCCAATCGGGCGGCCAGGACGCGTTCGTTGCCCTTCTGGATCAGCGCCATGCCCGGCACCTTTATGTTGGCGATCGACAGAAATTGCGGGAGCAACCCGCCGTTCTTATCGATCAGCGGGAAAAACCCCTGGTGCTCCTTCATCGCCGTCATGGGGATTTCTTTCGGCAGCGACAGATATTGGGGATTGAACGAGCCGAGAATCGCATGCGGATATTCCACGGTGAAGACTGCTTGTTCGAGCAGCGCGTCGTCGCGATGGAGGTGGCCCCGTGCGGATGCGGCCAGGCGGTTCAGTTGTGTCAGGATCATGGCGCGGCGCGCGTCCTGATCCGGAATGACTCCGTTGCGTTCGAGCGTCGCGACGTAGGACTTCCAATCCTTGACGGCCAGACCCCTGGAATTTCCGGATCCGAGAAACCGGTGCCCCTGTGTGCGATTGCCCGCTTTGATTCCCCCCCACTGAATCGGCACGACTTTGCCGCCGTACAATGCCGTCAGCCATCGAATCGGACGGGCAAACCGCACTTCCGAGGCGTTCCACTTCATGGATTTGGGGAAGGACAAGCCACCGATCAGCTCCGACAGAAGACCGGGAAGCAGCATCGAGGTCTGCCGCCCCGGCTCACGTTTGACGGCAAAGACGTACTCGCCTTTCGCAGTGGCGCGAATTTCCAGATCGGTCACGGCCAGGCCCTGCGATGCGGCGAATCCAAGTGCGGCTTTCGTCGGCTGTCCGGCCGGATCGAATGCCACGGCTTTGGAGGGACCCATCGCTTCCTTTTCAGCCGGGGTCTGGCGGGTGGCCAGTTGCTGGATCACCAGCACCAGCCGCCGTGGAGTCCCGACGGTTTTGACGGTCCCATGGGTCAACCGCAGTTCTTTGAGCAATCGTTCGGACGATTCGGCGAGAGCGCGCAGGGCCGGCGCGACGAACTGGTACGGCAACTCTTCGACTCCGATTTCCAGGAAGCACTCGGCCCCTGCCGCCGTGGCCGGTTTCGACGTGTTGGCGCGGGGGGATTGTTTCGCGCGCGCCATGCCCGTGCTACCGCGCCTTCGCCGCCGGTGTGCGTGTCTTGAGCAAGGGGTGCCCCATCGATTCGCGTTCGTGCAGATAGTGTTCTGCGCAAAGGCGCGCCAGGCCGCGTACGCGCGCGATGTAGCCGGTTCGGTCCGCGACGCTGATGGCGCCGCGCGCGTCGAGGAGATTGAACAGGTTCGACGTTTTGATGCAGTAGTCGTAAGCCGGCAGCGTGAGGCCTTTCCCGATCAACCGCTTCGCTTCGGCCTCGAAGGCCTGAAATGTCGCCATCAGCATCGGCACATCGGCTTCTTCGAAGTTATATTTCGAGAACTGCACTTCGGTTTGATGATGAATGTCGCCGTACGAAACCGTGTCGTTCCATGCCAGATCGAAGACCGAGTCGACTTGCTGGAGATACATGGCGATCCGCTCCGTGCCGTAGGTCAGCTCGACGGTAATCGGGTTCAATTCGATGCCGCCGATCTCCTGAAAGTACGTGAATTGCGTGATTTCCATGCCGTCCAGACGGACTTCCCAGCCCAGTCCCCACGCGCCGAGCGTCGGTGATTCCCAATCGTCCTGGATGAACCGGATATCGTGCTGCCTGGGGTTGATGCCCAGGCATTTCAGGCTGTCGAGATAGAGCGACTGGATGTTGTCCGGAGACGGCTTGAGGACGACCTGGTACTGGTAATAATGCTGAAGCCGGTTCGGATTTTCTCCGTAGCGGCCGTCGGTGGGACGGCGGCAGGGTTGCGGGTAGGCGGCTTTCCACGGCTCCGGCCCCAGCGCGCGCAGGAACGTGGCCGGATGGAAGGTTCCCGCCCCCATTTCCAGATCATAGGGCTGGTGGATGACGCAACCCCGGTCGGCCCAAAATCGGTGAAGGGTCAGGATCAATTCTTGGAGGGTCACGGATGTCCTTTATGACGGCTCGGGCAGGATGTGAACGTGCGTAAAAAGCGCGTCAAGCTAACAAGAATTGCGCGCAACTGTCAAGGCGCAGCGAAGTGCTTCACGCGGCGATTTCGCCTACTTGAAGACGCTTGAGGCAGAAAAGGTCTTCGTTTTTTCTGTTTCGCAATGTCGGGGAATGACTTGACGGACGACCCCCGCATCCCTTATTGTCCGAATAGTTTAGTAACTCTGTTTACAATAGACGATGAGATTCTCGAAGAAAAGCGAATATGCCCTGCGCGCGCTGATCGAGCTGACGGAGCAGTACAATCGCAAACTGCTCCAGCGGCATGAGATCGGACGGCGGCAGAATATTCCCGTCGAATTTCTCGAACAGATTCTCCTGACCTTGAAGAACGCGGGACTGCTTGCCAGCCGGCGAGGCGTCGGTGGCGGGTACAGTCTGCTGAAGTCTCCGGACTCGATCACGCTCGGACAGGTTATCCGGATTCTCGACGGGCCCCTCGCTCCGATCGGATGCGTGAGCAAGACGGCCTACCAGAAATGCAAAGATTGCCCGCATGCGGATACCAGAAACTGTCCGATTCAGCACGTGATGCTGGGAGTCCGCAACGCCATCGCCGACATTCTCGACAATTACACGCTCAGTGACTTTGCGGCTGGATCCGGAAAGCGGGCTTCATGAGCACGGATCTGCTCGTTCTGATCTCGATTACGTTTCTGGCTGCCACGGTCAACGGAGCATTGGGGTACGGTTTTTCCTCCATCACCGTTCCGGTCGCGCTGCTTTTTTATACGAACAGAATTCTGAACCCGGCCCTGGTGCTGGTGGAGCTGGTGATCAACAGCTATGTGCTGTTGATCAACCGGCACAGTGTGCCGCACATCTGGAAACGGGTATTGCCCATGCTGTTCGGCGTGCTGATCGGCGTGGGGGTCGGCAGCTATCTGCTGTCCCTGGTTCAGCCGGGGTGGGCCAAGTTTCTCACGTACGTCACGCTCCTGCCGCTGATTCTTCTGCAGACAGCGGGCATCAGGAGGCCTATCCGCGCCGAGAAAGCCATCGGGGTGCCGTTCGGAACGGGCATCGGCGTGCTCTATTCCGTGACGACCATTTCGGGTCCTCCACTGGCCCTGCTCTTCAACAATCAGGGCTATGCCAAGCAGGATTTCCGGGCGGCGCTCAGCGTCATCCGCACCGCAGAATCCTCCCTGACGGCCGTCGCCTATTTTTTCATCGGGCTCTACAGCGCCGGCAGCATGGACATCATCCCCTACATCGTTCCAAGCGTGCTGCTCGGCATTCCACTCGGGAGCTATCTCATTCGCTGGATGGAACCGGAGACGTTCAGGCGGGTGTGCATGAGCTTCGATGTGGTCATCGTCGGCTTCGGCTTGTCGCGGGTGCTCGTGGAGCTGCAGCTGGCTTCCGCCGAAGCGGCCTACGCGCTTTTTGCAGCGGTTGTGGCGCTCAATGCCTATTTTCTCTATCAGTTTTTTCGAGCGCACCGGCGACAGTAGGCTTGCCTCGCCCGCGGTTCGGCATGCACTTCGTGCCAGGGGTTTTCCGGAATTCCGCTCATTGACTCCCTCCGTGCGCCTTTGCTAGGCTCCCCCGCATCACACACTCCGCCCGGCGTCCGTTCAATCTCAAAGGAGACTCGATGGCTTCAGCGAATGCTTCCCTGATCACTCTGCTGCGAAATAAAGCGACGACGCTTCGAATCGAAAGTATTCGTGCCACGTCGGAGTCCGGAACCGGCCATCCGACCAGTTGCTGTTCCGCGGCCGATATCGTGGCCGCGTTGTTTTTCTCCGTCATGCGATACGACCCCAAGAACCCGCGCAATCCCAATAATGACCGCTTCGTGCTCTCCAAAGGCCATGCCGCGCCCCTGCTCTACGCCGCCTGGGCGGAAGCCGGCTTATTCGATCCGCGCGAGCTGACCAAACTGCGGACATTGAAGTCGGACCTCGAAGGCCATCCCACCCCCCGCCTTCCCTTCGTGGACGTGGCGACGGGTTCGCTCGGCCAGGGGCTGGCTGCCGGTGTCGGGTTGGCGTTGAATGCAAAAAAAATCGAGAAGACCGGTTACCGCACCTATGTGCTGATGGGCGA
Source organism: Nitrospirota bacterium (assembly GCA_020028595.1). GTDB lineage: Bacteria > Nitrospirota > Nitrospiria > Nitrospirales > Nitrospiraceae > 2-02-FULL-62-14. Next base: position 4,179 of record JAIBHQ010000012.1, on the reverse strand, counting down.
CGGCGAGTCCGTGGAAGGGTCCGTGTGGGAAGCCGTCGAACTGGCGCGCCAGTTCACGCTCGATAATCTGTGCGCGATCGTGGACGTGAACCGGCTGGGACAGAGCGATCCGACGATGCTGCAGCACGACATGACGGCCTACAAATCGCGCTGGGCCGGATTCGGCTGGAACGCGATCGTGGTGGACGGCCACAACCATGCGGCGATGCTGAAAGCCTTTGCCGCTGCGGCCAAAACCAAAGGCCGGCCGACCGTCCTGCTGGCGAAGACGTTCAAGGGCAAAGGGATTGCATTCGCGGAAAACAAGGCCGATTGGCACGGCAAGGCCTTGAAGAAGGGCGAAGAATCGCAAAAGGCAATCGACGCATTGATGCGGCAGATCAAGCCGACCACGGCGGTCGCAACATTCAAGATCCCTGCGGCGCCTTCGAGGAGCGTCAAGCCGGCGAAACCCATGGCTCCCCCCGCCTACAAGCTGGGCGACATGGTGGCTACGCGTGAGGCGTTCGGCGCCGCCCTCGCGACACTTGGCGAGGCGAACCCATCCGTCGTCGCACTCGATGCCGATGTCAAGAATTCCACCTTTACGGACAAATTCGGCAAGCAATTCCCCGATCGATTTTTCGAGAATTTCATCGCCGAGCAGAACATGATCGGCGCGGCGATCGGCCTGGCTGCGACCGGCAAGGTTCCCTTCGTGGCGACCTTCGCGGCCTTTCTGACCAGGGCCTATGACTTCATCCGGATGGCAGCGATCAGCCAATCCAACATCAAATTAGTCGGGACGCACGTCGGCGTCAGCATCGGCGAGGACGGGCCGTCGCAGATGGGGCTGGAGGACATCGCGATGATGGCTGCGCAGCCGGGCGTGGTCGTGCTGTACCCGTCGGACGCCGTGTGCGCCTATAGACTCGTGGAGACTGCGGCGGCCCATCGCGGCATGGTGTACATTCGTGCCGGCCGGCCCAAGTCGCCGGTTCTCTACGGTCACGACGAAACGTTCAAGATCGGCGGGTGCAAGGTGCTTCGCCAGAGCGCGTCCGACCAACTCACGATTGTGGCCGCGGGCGTGACGCTGTTCGAGGCCCTGAAGGCCCATGAGCAGTTGAAATCCGCCGGCATCCCCGTTCGTGTCGTCGATCTCTACAGCGTGGCGCCGATCGACCGCCTGACTTTGCTGGAGAGCGCGCGAGCCACGAAGAACCGGATTCTCACGGTCGAGGATCATTATGCGCATGGCGGACTTGGCGATGCGGTGCTGGGAGCCGTCGGGAGCGAAGGCGTGCGGGTTCAGAAGATGGCGGTGCGCGAGATTCCGCACAGCGGGAAGCCCGACGAACTCGTTGATCATTTCGGGCTCAGCGCGCGTGCGATCATCGATACGGTCAAGAAGTCGCTCTAGGCGATATCCATGAAGCCCGATCCGCTCTCAAAAATCCCTCTCTTCGAGCATTTGAGCGATCGCGAGCGCCGCAAGGTCGCCGACGAAATCGTGGAGACCCATTATCGAAAAGATGAATTTATCTTTCGCGAGGGTGATCCCGCCAGTTGCTTCCACATCCTGAAGGCTGGGACGGTCAAATGCGTGAAGACGTCGTCTGAGGGAAAGCAGGTCACGCTAAAAGTATTGATGCCCGGCGATCTCTTCTGCTGCGATGCCGCAGTCCTGAACAATGGGGCGCATCCCGGCTGCGCCCAACCGATGGGCGATGTCAGCGTTCTGAGCCTCACCAAAGATGCGTATTATGCGTTGCTTCGCCGGAACCCGGATGCAGCGCTCCAGGTGATTCAGTATCTCGGTTCCCGCCTGCAAGAAGCTCAAGAAACGGCCAAGGTGCTGGCCTTGAATCCTGCCGAGCAGCGGCTGGCCGCGCTGCTGATCAAACTGGCGGATCGCGCCGGCCTTCGCGAAGGCAACCATGTGCGGTTGACGATTCGTCTAACCAGACAGGATTTAGCCGATATGGTCGGCATGACAGTCGAAACGGCTACGCGCATCATGGGCCGCTTCAAGCGGGAAAAGCTTGTGTCCGGCACCGCCAAGTCGCTCATCATCCGAAACCTTGCCAAGCTGCAGCAACTTGCGACCCCTGTCCCCTGCATTGCCGTAAAACGAGCCCACGCCGGCTAATTTTAAAAACATGATGTAGGTCATGTTTTTGCAGCACCGGTTTGCACTATCCTTGCGGCCTATTCAACTCGCTCACGCAAGGAGGCCCATAATGAGAACGGTGTCCCTATTGTTTATGCTGCTCACGGGATGTGCAGTGGTCTTTACCGCCAGCCCTGCCACGGCCAAGACACACACGGTCGAGATGACGGCGGTCGAGAAAGACGTGGTGGTAGATGGCGAAGGTACGACCTATGCCGCCTGGACATTCAACGGCCAGGTTCCCGGACCGGTGGTGCGTGTCACCGAAGGCGATACGGTCAAGTTCAAGCTGAGCAATCCAGCCAGCAACAAGCATCCGCACGCGATGGATTTTCATGCGGCAGAGATCGACTTTTTGAAGAATTACCGGGCGATCAACGCTGGCGAGACCATCGAGTACACCTTCATCGCCAGGAAGCCGGGTATCTTTTTCTATCACTGCGGAGCCCCACCCATGATTCAGCACGTGGCTCGCGGCATGTTCGGCGCCATTATTGTCGATCCGAAGAATCCCAAGGCTTGGGCCAAGGCGGACCGGGAGTATGTGCTGATTCAATCGGAACTCTTCAAGAACCCGGATGATGTCCAGGCGATGTTCGATCGGAAGTTCGACAACGTGATCTTCAACGGGGGCATCTTCAAGTATCATCCGTTCGTGACCGGGGGCGGGAAACTGGATGCCAAGCCGGGTGAACGGGTCCGCATCTACTTCGTAAACGCAGGGCCGAACGAGTTCTCGGCGTTCCACCCCATCGGTGAGATTTGGGACAATGTCTACGAGAGCGGGAATCCGAGCAACAAGTTGAACGGCGTCCAGACCTACGTGGTCGGTCCCGGCAGCGCGGCCACGTTCGATGTGGTGGTGGAATCAGCCGGCGCCTACCCGCTCGTCACCCACTCTTTGACTGGTGCGTTGCGTGGAGCCATTGCGGTACTATTGGCGTCGCCGGACGCCAAGCCGGCGCCATTGATGCCGATGGTGCCGTGGGAGATTGCTCCCAAGCCTGCGCAGTAGTTTCGAAGAGCCTTGTGAGGCGCATACGGCGGAGCCGGTGAGTTCATCGGCTCCGCCGAGTTATTTGTCATGATGACTGCCGCATTCCTCTTCCGACTTCTGACAGCCCTGGTCGGTGTGCTGGCCTGGGCACCGACGGCACTCGCCCAGGAAGCGACTCTGGAAATTCTTCCGGTCAGGCCGATCAACTTCGATGCGGTCTTTCGCCAACAAACCTTTGCACCAGACGATCGCGAAATCACGCTTCAAGCCGGTCTGACGGCCCTGCGCTACGGCAATCTGGAAGTGCGCGGGCAGTATCGCTATTTCAGTTACCATGCCCAGGAACAGGGGATAACGACGGATCAGAATGCCATCATGGTCAATCCACGCTGGAACAATTTTATCGACGTCCTCAATTTTCCTGAGGGTAAGCCGATCAGCCGGATGCTCCGGCACGCCCTCTTCGGCCCGCTGGAAGACCGCGCTGTCCCCTACCTGGGATTGCTTGCCGGCGGGATCGTCCCGGGCCGTGGCGCCAACAGTCCGGGCTATCTGCTCGGCGGCCAGGTCGGCGTGCGGTTTCCGCTGGCGTTCGGCGTGTCGCTCGACGTGGCAATTGAATACAGCCAGTTTCAAGTCAACTTTCAGGGTGCGGACGGCATCTCGCAGCAATGGGTCATGACGACAGGGATTCGGTTTTAACCGTGAGCCGGCGGGATTCCGGTGCGAGCGCGACTCCACGCTGGGCGTTGCTTTGCGTGGCGCTGGCGGGATTGTCGCTCCAAGGCTGCGGTCTTGTGTATGACGCGCTTCAGTATGTAGCCCCGGTCGCCACCGACGAGCTGGACGCGATCTGCCGCCGGCAGCGCGTGCAGGTCGGAATGGCGGTGGAGCCGTTCCGCCCGTTCGTGTTTCCCGCCATCTGGACCGATGAAGGATCGCGCGTCACCGGGCTGGATGTGGAGCTCGTCCGGCACATCGTGGATGCCTTGTCGCAACAGTGCGGTCGGCCGGTCACGCCGGTCTTGCA
>JAIBHQ010000147.1 GCA_020028595.1 Nitrospirota bacterium | reverse complement strand
CGGGGGACGTGCCGGGGCTGGCCGATCGTGTCCTCTCGCTGCTTGCAAATCCAACGCGGGCATCCGATATGGGGCATGAGAAGGAGTTGTTGTCTCAGGAATTCGACAGTGAAGTGGTCGTCCGCCGCCACGAGCAGGAGTACGAACGGCTGCTGACCGGGATCAAAGCGTAGAATTCCTTGAGCGAAAGGAACTCCTGTGTTACACAAGCCAAGCGTTACGAGGAATTGAATCATTGAGCGATTGACTCATTGAATCATTGCATTTCAGAAAATGAGTCAATGATCCAATGAATCCATGATGCAATGGAGTCGAAAGTGAACGTTCCCCTGTTGGATCTGAAAGCGCAGTACAAGGCCATCAAGCCCGAGATCATGGCGGCCATCGAAGCCGTCTGCGACGAGCAGGGGTTTATCCTGGGGCCCCGCGTTCTGGAATTGGAGCAGGCGGTGGCGAAATACGTCGGCGCGAGCCATGCGATCGGCTGCGCGTCCGGGAGCGATGCGCTGCTGCTCTCCATGATGGCCATGGAGATCGGCCATGGCCATGAAGTCATCACGGTGTCGTTCACATTTTTTGCGACGGCCGGATCGATCTCGGAGAGCGGAGCCAGGCCGGTCTTTGTGGACGTGCAGCCGGATACCTTCAACATGGATCCGGCTAAAATTGAAGCGAAGATCACGCCGCGGACCAGGGCGATCATGCCCGTCCATCTGTTCGGCCAGTGCGCCGACATGGAGGCGATCAACGCCATTGCCAAGCGCCGGAACCTGACCGTCATCGAGGATGCCTGCCAGGCCGTCGGTTCGTCGCGCAACGGCGTCAAGGCCGGCGTGTTGGGGGACACCGGCTGCTTCAGTTTTTTCCCCACCAAGAATCTCGGCGGGTTCGGCGACGGCGGCATGATCACCACGCGCGCCGCGCCGCTCAGCGAAAAGCTGATGATGCTGCGGGTGCACGGCAGCAAGATCCGCTACGTGCACGAGCTGCCGGGAATCAACAGCCGCCTGGACGCCCTGCAGGCGGCGGTGCTCAGAGTGAAGTTGAACCATCTCGACAAGTGGGCGGAGGGCCGGCAGCGGAACGCCAGGCGGTACGAACAGCTCTTCGCGGACGCCAAATTATCCGAACGCATCACCCTGCCGAGGACCGACAAGGGCAACGTCCACGTCTACAACCAGTTCACCATCCGCGCGCACAGGCGGGACGACCTGCGGACGTATCTCAAGGAGAAAGGGATCGGCTCGGAAACCTACTACCCGATTCCGCTGCACCTGCAAAGCTGCTACCGGGAGCTGGGGTATAAGAAGGGGGATTTCCCAATCTCGGAGCGCGCGGCGGAAGAAGTCCTGTCGCTGCCGGTTTATGCCGAGCTCACCGAAGATCAGCAGGCCTACGTCGTCCGGACCATCGCGGATTTCTACCGCCACGCCTGACCATCTAGCCATTCCCGATCCGGGCTACGCTTTCTTCAGATACAAATTTCCCAGTACGAGATGCTGCAGTCCCGACACGTCGAAGACGCGCAGGGCATCCTGCGGGCTGTAGACGAGCGGCTCGCCGTGCAGGTTGAAGGAGGTATTGAGGACGAGGCCGTGCCCGGTCCGGCGTTCGTAGTCCGTGAGCAGGGCGTGGTAGGACGGGTTCGTGCCGGCGTCCACTTCCTGCGGCCGGAGCGTGAAGTCCTGCGGGTGCATGGCGGCCCGGCAGGCCTCCCGCGAAGCCGGCTCGCTGTCGAACGTGATGACCATGTAGGGCGCGTCCATCGGTTTCGTCTTTCGCATATATGTGGAGGACCGCTCGCGCAACACCGACGGCGCGAAGGGCATCCAGAAGTCACGGGACTTGATGGTCTCGTTGAGGATGCGCGGCGCGTCCGGGTCGGAGGCGTTCGCCAGCAGCGAACGGTTGCCGAGAGCCCGCGCGCCGAATTCCATGCGCCCGGCAAACCGTGCCACGACCTTGCGCTCAGCCAGCAGGCCGGCGATGAGCGGCTCCGGCGCGGCCGTGTCCTGCACGGAAACCTTCGATGCGAATCGGAAGTTTTTGACGGCCTGTTCGATATCGGCGTGGGGAAATTCCCCTCCCCAGTAGAGTGACGTCATGGCGGGAATGCCGGTCGGGCGGGTCTGCTGCGGCAGATGCTGCACGCAGGCCGCGTAGGCGGCGCCGCAGGCGTTGGATTCGTCGCCGCCGGATGGCACGATGAACAGGCGCTCCACGCCGGGCGCGGCCAGGATGCGCTGGTTGGCCTTCACATTCATGAAAATTCCGCCGCTCAGGCAGACCGTGCCAATGCCCGTTTCCTTCACGCAGCGGGTCACCCACTCCACGAGAAAATCTTCCGTGAACGACTGGATCGCCGCCGCGACGTGGTCGAAGCGGTGCCGGGCGATCAGCCGTTCCAGCCGGGGGAGGATCTGGTTGCCGATCGGCACGCCGGCAGACCGCCGCCAGGCCATCGGATTGGCGCGATCCCATTCGATCAGATTGTGGAACGAGCGGGCGAGGCTGTCTGTGGCGCCGCCCGCCAGGCCATAGGGAGCCAGCCCCATCACCTTATATTCGTGTTCGAGCGGGGTCATCCCCATCAGATACGTGATCATGCCGTAGAGGCCGGCCACGGTGTGGTGGTTGGAGACTTCGCATATCCGTTCGAGCTGGCCGTGATGGCCGATGCTCACGGTGGCGCACAGACCGTCGCCCTCGCCGTCGTTCGTGAGGACCAGCACTTTCTCGTCCATGTGCCCGAAGCCGTAGTAGGCCATCGCGGCATGGCAGGTATGGTGATCCACGAACCGGACGCGCGCGGGATTGATGCCGAGGCGGACCAGTTCCTCACGAACCATGCGCTGGTGATGCTCGGATGCGTAGCCCTTCCAGAGGCCGCGCAGCCGGGGATTCCCGGCCAGCGCCGCGCGCGGGCGGCTCAGCGGGCTGCTTGCCTGCGCGTGCATCCGCGCATAATCTTCAAGGACCTGCCGGCCGTCTTTGACCATATAGCTGGACCAGGTGCCGCAGACAGCCACCAGATCGATCTGATCCAGGCTGGACGGGCCGCCAAGCTGGAGTACTTCGTGGATGGCCAGCGCCGGAATACCGCCGGCGTTCTTGATCCGGTTGAGGCGCTCCTCCTGCACGGCGGCGACGATTTGCCCGTCGTCCAGCAGGGCCGCGGTGGCGTTATGTCCGATATTGAGACCGAGGATTTTCATGGTTGATTCACGCGAGGGGAAACGGGCATATAGTGAGGTGAGAATACCAGCGCGAGGAAGGCCAGGCAAGGACGAGCGGGAATCGCGCGAGGGGTTCTACAGACATCGGTGAGGCCACGAAGGGCGGGGACGCCCGCATCAGGGAGGATCGCATGACGCAGGAGACATCATCCGCGGGTACTGAACTCACGGGTGCCGAGAAGCGGGGCACGGAAGGCCGGCAACGCCCGTACAAAGTGTTACGTACGCTGGCGAAGGTCTACACCATCGCTGCGCCGCTCCTGGCGGCCGCGATGGTCTACAATGCCGGCAGGGCCTGGTGGGCTAATGACGACATGATGGATAAGATCAGCATGAGCCTGTGGTTTCTGGCGCAGGCCGCCATGGCCTTTCTCACCCTGAAAGGCATGGCCCAGATGATCTATCTGGTATTCGACATCGCGCGAGGTGTCAACAATGAGCGGGGAGACTGAA
>JAIBHQ010000146.1 GCA_020028595.1 Nitrospirota bacterium | reverse complement strand
ATGGCTTCCAGCGGGCCCATGAACATCTCGTACAGCCGCACGGCATCCGCGCCGAAGCGTTCGATCATCTCGTCGGGGTTGACCACGTTCCCGCGCGACTTCGACATCTTTTGATTGTCCTCGCCGAGCACGATCCCCTGATGGACGAGCTTCTTGAACGGTTCCGGCGTGCTGACCACGCCGATGTCGTAGAGCACCTTGTGCCAGAACCGCGCATATAACAGGTGGAGCACCGCATGTTCGCTGCCGCCGATATACAGGTCCACCGGCATCCAGTAACGTTCCCTGGCGGAATCCACCAATTGCCGGCTGTTCTTCGGATCGATGAATCGTAAATAGTACCAGCAGGAACCGGCCCATTGCGGCATGGTATTCGTCTCGCCGCCCAGACGATCGGAAACGGCTCGCCCCAATAGCGCTGGCGCGCGAACAGCCAGTCCCGCAACTTATAATTGATCGTCTTCCTCCCCTTGCCCCTGCTCTCCAGCCATGCGGTGATTTTCGGCATCGCGTCGGCCGGCGTCAGGCCGTCGATCGAGAAGGACCCGTCCGGGGCCGTCGAATTGACCACGGTGCCGCGCCCGGTGTCGACGAAGGCTTCTTTCGACACGTCGCCGCCGCTGATGACTTCCCGGATCGGCAGCTGGTAGGTCCGGGCGAAGGTCCAGTCGCGCTCGTCGTGCCCCGGCACCGCCATGATCGCGCCGGTCCCATAGCTCATGAGCACATAGTCGGCGATCCAGATCGGCAGCCGTTCGCCGTTCACCGGATTGATCGCAGAGCCGCCGGTGAAGACGCCGGTTTTGTCTTTTGCCAATTCCTGGCGCTGCAGGTCGCTCTTGCGCGAAGCCGCCTCGCGATAGGCCGCCACCCCGGCGCGTTGCTCCGGCGTGGTGACCGCATCCACCAGCGGATGCTCGGGCGCCAGCACCATATAGGTCGCGCCGAAGAGCGTGTCGGGCCGCGTGGTGAAGACGCGGAGACTGCCGCGGGCATCGGCCAGCGCGAAGTCCACTTCGGCGCCGATCGAGCGGCCGATCCAGTTTTTTTGCATTTCGAGCGTGCTCGCCGGCCAGTCCACCAGCGCGAGATCGTCCAGGAGCCGGTCCGCATAGGCGGTGATCTTCAACACCCACTGGCGCATCGGCTTGCGGACGACGTCGAATCCGCCGACCTCGCTCTTCCCCTCCACAATTTCCTCGTTGGCGAGCACGGTGCTCAACGCCGGGCACCAATTCACCGGCACCTCGGCCACGTAGGCCAGCCCGCGCTCGAACAGCTTGAGGAAGATCCACTGCGTCCAGCGATAATAGTCCGGGTCGGTCGTACTCAGCTCGCGCTCCCAGTCGTAGGAAAGCCCGGCGCGCTTCATCTGGCGTTTGAACGTGGCGATGTTCTCGGCGGTCGTGATCGCCGGATGCACGCCCGTCTTGATCGCGTACTGCTCGGCCGGCAGGCCGAACGCGTCCCATCCCATTGGATGCAGCACGTTGAAGCCCTGCATGCGTTTGTAGCGCGAGACGATGTCGGTGGCGGTGTAGCCTTCGAGGTGGCCGACGTGCAGCCCGGACCCGGACGGATAGGGAAACATGTCGAGGCAATAGAATTTCGGCCTGGCGGAATCCTCGGACGCCCGGAACGTCCGGTTCTGCTCCCAGTAGGCCTGCCATTTGGCTTCGATGGCTTGATGATCGTAGGGTCGGGACATGTCAATAGCTAAGAAGCCGTCAGCTTTCAGTGTTCAGCTGGAACGAAGAGCTGATGGCTGACTGCTGATCGCTGACAGCTTTCCTTAATGCGAACGAATCTAACACAGGCGGCAGGACAAGTAAAAAGCCGGCGCGACATTCCCAACTTTTTACTTTTAACTTTTTACTTTTTACTTCACACTGTCGCGCATGGGCGTCTACGCCGATCAGATTTTCCCGCGCGTCATGGACTGGATCATGCGCGCGCCCCGGTTCCGGGAACTGCGCAGGCAGGTCCTGGCGCCCGCGCGCGGCCATGTCCTGGAGATCGGTTTCGGGACCGGACTCAACCTGCCGCATTATCCCCGGGGCGTGACGTGGCTGACCGCCGTGGATCCCGCGAATTTTCCGAACGCGCTCGTCGAGAAGCAGACCACCGCCGGCTCCATTCCCGTCAAGCTGGTCCGCCTCAGCGCGGAAACCCTGCCGTTCGAGTCGGGGCAGTTCGACTGGGTCGTCAGCACCTGGACGCTCTGCACGATCCCCGACCCGGTCGCGGCCCTGCGCGAAGTGCGGCGCGTGCTCAAGCCGGGCGGCCAGTTCATCTTTCTGGAGCACGGCCGGAGCGACGACTTGAAAATCGCCACGTGGCAGAACCGGCTCAATCCCCTCCAGCGCGTGATTGCGTGCGGGTGCAATCTCAATCGCTCCATCGATACGCTCATCAAGCAGGCCGGCCTCACGATCACGCAGATGGAGCGGTTCCAGATGGAGGGGGTGCCGCGCGTGGCCGGCGCCATGTATCGAGGCATCGCGACCCCGCACCGGCCGATCCTCGCGGAGTCGCTGTCGTCAGGCCGCCACCGGCCTATGGCGCCGGGCGCACCGGGAGCGGGGCCTGTTTAGGCACGCTTTGCGCGCAACGGAAGCCGATCGTGATCGCCCGTCCGGTTGGCGAGCCCCGGTTGCGGAGCGCCGCCGTCACATCCGCCGGATGGCTCAGCGCTGAACCACCACGAAATATTTTGAACTCGCCGGCAGGCGGTCCCTGCGGATTCCGCGTGGGGCTGTTTTTATAGGCATCGCGATCGTACCAATCGGCGACCCATTCCCAGACGTTGCCGGCCAGGTCGTAAATATTATACGGACTCCTGCCCGCCTCATAACTCCCCGCGAGGGACAAGGTCCGGTAGCCCTCCCACCGGCGCTTGCCGTCCCAGTTATAACTGGCCTTCGACTTGTCGAGCCGGCCGTTGCCCCAGGGATAGGTGCGCCCGTCGGTCCAGCGGGCGGCTTTTTCCCACTCGGCTTCCGTCGGCAGCCGCTTGCCGGCCCAGCGGCAGTAGGCCTCGGCGTCGTACCAATCCACGCCGATGACCGGACGATCCCCGTCCGACTGCAAATCCATCAGCTGCCAGTTGTAGGGCTTCTCCCGGTGGATCGCCCGCAGAAACGCGGCATAGAGCGACGTGCGGACTTCGTACTGATCCATATAGAACGCGTCCAGATGGACCTTGTGGACCGGGCCGAACACGCGATCGCCCATCGTAAACTCGCCGCCGATGACCAGCACCATGGGCGCGCCGTCCTTGCCGATGATGCCGGCTTGTCCGCTCTGCGAGGCGGGCACGGGCGCCTTCGGTGTCTCCTTCTGCGTTTGCCTTTTCGATTCAGCTCCCGATGCGGCCCCTGAAATCGCCATCGTCAACAGGAATGCTGCCGGCAGGAGCAGCGCTCCGCTGATTCCGGATAGTCCGAGTCGGTCGCGCAGATTCACGAGATCAAGGCCTGCAGGTTCTCGAGCGGCGTGTAGCGGTCGGAGGGATGCGGCGGCAGTTTCGTGCTGGACCTGGCGCTGTGGTAGATGTGCCGGATGCCGAACGCCTGGGCTGCGGCCAGGCAGGCTTCGTCGTCATCTATATAGAGGGAGCGGCTGGGATCGAACCCGACCAGCGTCCGGCAGGCCGGCCAATAGTCGGAGCGCATTTTCAGGCAGCCGACTTCGAAGGCGTTCACGATCCGGTCCACCTGCTTATCGATGCCGGTCTTCTTATTCTTGATCGCCACGCCTTCCGCATGTGCGTTTGTCAGCACGGTCACGCGCTTGCGCTTGGCCCTGATCCCCTGCAGAAAGGCTTCCGCGCCTGGCAGGTAGCCGATCCGCCCCGATAATTCCTGCGTCAGCGCCACCACATCAATACCCAGCGTCCGCGTCCAGTAATGGAGATCCGTCCAGGCCAGTTCGCCTTCGACCGCACGGTAGAGTGCGAAGAGTTTTTCGCGCGCGGCCTGCTCGGACAGCCGGTGGAGCGCCGCGTAGCGTCGCGGCAGCTCTTCCTCGAAAAAGAAATTGTCGAAGTCCCGATCCAGGAGGGTGCCGTCCAT
>JAIBHQ010000145.1 GCA_020028595.1 Nitrospirota bacterium | reverse complement strand
CCCCCTGCGCCCGCTGCGAACACAGGAACAGCTCCGAGGACAACACTGCCTAGAGCAACAATGACCAGGAGTGAACCTGTCGCTCGGCATCGTGCAGCCACGCGTCAGCGTCCATTAAAAGAACGGATATACAACAGAACCTGCCAGGCTTCTTCCTCCGTCAGCACGAGAGGAACAAACGGCGCCATATCGGTCCCGGGGCTGCCGTTCTTCAAAATCCAGAACAACTCGCCGTCCGTGCGCGTGGCCTGCCACTTTTTATCCGTGAAGTTCCTCGGCAGCGGACCCTTGAGTTCCAGATCTTTCGGCAATCCCTTGCCGTCCGCGCCGTGGCAGGCTTTGCAAAAGGCTTTCCCCTCGAACAGCGCCTTCCCCTTCTCCAGCGATTCGGGTGTCGATTGAAGCGGATTTTTGACGGACCGCGCCGCGTCGATCTGATCGGGTGGAACCCGCGGCTGAAGCACCTGGGCATCGGCCGCCCAGGCTGCCGTTCCATGAAAGACAACAAAACAGGCTGTCAGTGTGAGCAGGAGTGAGGATTGCATGGAGTTCGTGGCCGAGGGGTACAAGACCCCCCGGCCACATCACGAATACGCTATTGCTTGCGATGCTTATGTCCGACGGATTGCGGGTGGCCGACCTTGCCGTTCGGCGCCTTGGCGCCATCCGGCCACAGGTGGAAAATGATTCCGTCAGTCTTGGCCGCAACCGCCGCCACTTCCTTGGCCTTGTCCTCGGGCATGTCCAAGACTTGTACCCGGCCCGTGGCAATCTCGACCTCATGGTCATGGTAGAACTTGTTCCAGGTCTTGAGATCCACGTGTTTGCGGGAGACATCCTTGGCGACAAAATATTCGATGTCGGTCAGCACCGCGTTGGGATCGGTGGACTCGAACAGGAGACACTGCAGGATTTCCGGCGAGATTCCCTTGCAGTAGTGATGATAGGGGCCATGGACCGTTCCATCTTCAAATTTATGGGGCGCCATGACGTGGATATTGAAGCCTTCCGCCGGGCTCGGCTTCTTGGCCTCTTCCGCCCGGACTGTACCGGCGGCAAGCAGGGCCAGACTGAACAGACTCACGATTAATCCTTTCAACATCGCATCCTCCTTATTATTGTTATACGGTTCACTCGTCATCAGGCTTGATGATCTGGCCGTAAGAGGCACGGCCTCATCAAAGGATTCACGAATTTGAATAGGCTAAATTCATTGCGGTGTCAATAGCTTAGGACTCCAATTTTAGCGGACCACTAACACCGAGCAGGGGCTGTGCTGCGCTACCTTGGTGGAGACGCTGCCCAGAATGAAGCGCCCGACAGCGCCAAGCCCCTTCGCGCCCATGACGATCAGGTCCGCCTGCTTCTGTTTGGCCACCGTGATGATCTCGTCGGCGGGGCGGCCCAGCCGGGGCGCTTCCGTCACCGTGAAACCGGCCTTGACCAGTTTGTCCGCGTAGCGCTTGAAGAGCCTCTTGCCCGCCTCTTTCACCTCCGGGTATTTCAACAGCGGCATCGCGTGCACGAGGATGATCTCCGTGTCGCGCAACTGCCACTGCGGCAGGAGATCCTGTTCGACAAACCGGATCGCTTTTTCAGACGCCGTCGAACCATCCACGGCGACCAGAATGCGGTGGACCGGCCGCGGGGCCTCCTTCACGATCAGCACGGAACAGGGCGCATGCAGCACGACCTGCGTGGACACGCTGCCGAGCAGGAACCGGTCCAGTGCGTCCAATCCACGGCTTCCCACGGCAATCACATCACCGCGCTTCGCATGTCGCAACATCGTCGTGGCGGCCGCCCCTTTCTGGCAGACGACCTTGCCGGTGAGGCGCAGTGACGACAGCATCGCCCGCGTTTCGCGCACGACCCGCCTGGACAGATCCTCGATGCGCCGCACCTCGGCCCGGAGAAACGGCTCGTTGCCGATGACGACCGGCTGGGACATGAACGGCGCCTTCAAATACGTCAGGTCCACCGCATGCACGGCCGTGACGCGCACCGGCGTGGCCACGGGCAGCCGCGCCGCCCACCCGGCGGCCCACCGGCCGTATTTCGATCCATCCACTCCAATAATGATTTTCATCGACGCACTCCTTGTAAAGTTGATTGAACCATTGAATCATTGCTTCATTGTCACATTGAACAATGTCTCAATCGTCAATGACTCAATGAAGAAATTCTGACTCGTGGCAACAGCCGCTGCACGCCGGACAGATGGCATAACTCGGTGCCGGACTCCAACGTCGCAGCCGTCCCCGCAGCCGTCGCATACCGTACGCACTCTACCAATGTTTTTCCACCCGCATGCTTGAACACGAACCCGGCCACCGTGGAGTCCCCCGCGCCGATCGTGCTCCGGACCTTCACCGGAGGTGGAATAGTTCGATAGCGTTCCGTCCGGCTCACGGCCAGCAGGCCTTGCCGTCCGCGCGAGACCAGCACGATCGCGATGCCCTGACGGGTGAGACCCTCGGCTGCGCGAAGCAAATCCCGTTCTGTGCGCAGCGGGCGTCCGGTCAAGCGGCGCAGTTCGTTCACGTTCGGCTTGATTGCAAAAGGCTTCGCCTGTAATCCTGCTTTCAGCGCCGGACCGTCGGCGTCCAGGATTGCCCTGGCGCCACGATCCTGGACCAGCCGGACGATCTGGGCATAGGCATCGGGCGGCACGCCGCGCGGCAGGCTGCCGCCCAGCACCACATAGGCGCCCCGTAATTCCAAGGCGCGGAGGTGCGTGAGAAAACATCGCCACTCGTCGGCGGATACGGCCGGCCCGCGCGAGTTGAAAATGGTCTGCGTGCCGCGCGCGGCGCTCACGATCAGATTACGGCGGGTCTCCTTCTCGATCGGCGTGAAATAGGTGCTCACGCCCTCGGCCTTGAGCATCTCCACCATCACCCGGCCATTGTGCCCGCCGATGAACCCCAGCGCCATGCTGTCGCCGCCGAGATGCCGGATGGCGCGCGACACATCGATCCCCTTGCCGCCCGCATAGAGACACTCGGCCTGGACACGGTTGGCATCGTCCACCCGGAAGTCGTCCACTTCCAGATAATGATCCAGCGCCGGGTTGAGGGTGATGGTGTAGATCATCGCGTTGGGCCAGGCAATGGGCGATAGGTAATGGGCGATGGGAGGCAAACCATATTAATAATGACCCTGCCTGTAGCCTATTGCCTATTGCCTCGTAAATAAATAAACCAATAGACCAGCGCCACCAGCACCGTCCCGCCCAGAATGTTGCCGAGCGTCACCAGCGCCAGGTTGCTGATGGCGCCCGTCCACGCAATCGGCGCCACGCTCGAGGAGGCCAGCGCGATCCCGACCGGCAGAAAATACATGTTCGCGATGGAATGCTCAAAGCCGCAGACCACGAAGGCGCTGATCGGAAACACGATCGCGAGAATTTTGTCGGTGACGCTCCGGGCGCCCATGCAGAGCCAAACCGCCAGGCAGACCAGCACGTTGCACAACACCCCGCGCGCCAGCGCCTGCACGGGATCGAGCGAGACCTTGGCACGGGCGATGCGGATCGCAGTCTCGCCGAGCGCCCCGTCGCCAAGCTGATGGACGCCCGCTGCCAGCACCAGCGCCACCGTGCCAAGCGCACCAAACAAATTCCCGAGATACACCAAGGTCCAGTTGTGCAGTACCTGCCCGCTCGACAAGCGACTCGCGGCCCACGCCATTGCAGTCAGATTGTTGCCGGTGAACAGCTCCGCGCCAC
>JAIBHQ010000144.1 GCA_020028595.1 Nitrospirota bacterium | reverse complement strand
CAGCCCCAGCATGCTGGAGACGCCGTCCGGCAATCCCGATCGTATGCCCAGCATGGTGCGCCGGGCTTCCTCCTCACCACTGATAATCTCAACGTCGAACCCGACTTCCTGCTTGACCCGCCCGAGAAATTCCTCCCGGTTCCGGGCATTGCGCACGGCACTGGTCGCGACGGCAATCTGCGCATCCACATGATGTGTATTGATCACGGCGCGCCAGTCACGCAGTGTTTCAACCACGCGCGCGATGGCGTCAGGGCGGAGCAGGCGATCGCGATCCACGCCCTCGCCCAGACGCAGGATACGCCGGTCCGAATGCACTTCGGTCAGCCGGCCATCGCCGGACACACGGCCGATGAGCAGCCGGCACGTCAGGGTTCCGATGTCGATTCCGGCTAGCAGCATCGCCGTGTGCAGTCAGCGTGCAGTCTCAACTGCGCACGTCTTCCATGTCGGCAAGGAGTTTCATTCGCTCTGCCCGAAGCGACAAAACCTGTTGCACGATCCGATTCATCTCACGATCCTCCAGCACATGCTCGGCCGACTCACCGCGTTCGTGCAAGTCCACTGCCCGCTCGCCGATATCGCCGCAGAGGTCCTTGATGCGCTCATCCAGCTTGCGCAGATCCAAGCGCAACCGAAGCAATTCGGTTTCTTCCAGGGCGCGAGTGGCCGCCTTGGCCGTGCCATACCGCAACGACGCCCAGCCGGCCCGGACATCGTGTTTCATGCGTTGCAGCAATCCCATAAAACTCCTCGGCAAGAGGCTATGGGCAATGGGCTATAGGGCGGAACCAGTTTCCGACCAATCGCCTATAGCCTATCGCCCATCACCCGCTTTCAACTCACCGACCCCAGCACCAGTTTGGTCTGCCAGCGCCGCCGCATCGCGTCCCGTGCCGCCCGATGACCTGGGTCGGACAGCCGAGGGTCCTCACGCACCGTCGCCAGCGCTTCGCGGCGCGCCTGTTCCAGCAGCGCATGGTCCCGGATCAGATTGGCCACGCGAAACTCCGGCACGCCCCATTGCCGGGCGCCAAAAAACTCGCCCGGTCCACGCAAACGTAGATCTTCTTCAGCAATCACAAACCCGTCGTTCGAAGCGACCAACGCATCGAGACGCCGGCGCGCCGCGCTCCCCTCGTCGCCGGTCGCGAGCGATGCCAGGAGCAGGCAATACGATTGCTGCGCACTCCGTCCCACGCGGCCACGCAACTGGTGAAGCTGCGCCAACCCGAACCGCTCTGCATGCTCGATCAGCATCACCGTGGCATTCGGCACATCCACGCCGACTTCAATGACCGTCGTCGAAACCAGCACCTGAATCTCGCCGGCTTTGAACGCCGCCATCGTACGCTCTTTGTCCGCGCCTTTCATCCGGCCATGCAGCAGCCCGACTCGAGCGGTTCGGAATACCGATTGTTGCAACCGTTCGGCGCCCTCGACCGCCGCGCGCAGATCGACCTTCTCGGACTCTTCGACGAGCGGATATACGATGTAGGCCTGGTGGCCGGCGCGCACCTCATCCTGCACAAACTGATAGGCCCGGCGACGCTCCGGCTCTGCAAACATCCTTGTCCGGATCGGCTTGCGTCCCGGCGGCAACGCGTCGATGACGGACACGTCCAGATCGCCATACACCGTCATGGCCAGCGTGCGCGGAATCGGTGTGGCCGTCAGCACCAGCACATCCGGACGGTAGCCCTTCGCGAGAAGCGTCTTGCGCTGGAGCACGCCGAATTTATGCTGCTCGTCGATCACCACCAGCCCCAACCGGGCGAACTGCACGTGCTTCTGAATCAAGGCGTGCGTTCCGATTGCCACGTGCGCCTCGCCTGCCTCGATCTGCTTGCGGACCGCCGCGCGCGACTTCGGCGTCCCGCCGCCGGTCAGCAGCACCACCGTGAGCCCCAACCCTTCCAGCAGGCGACGCAGATTGAGATAATGTTGCTCGGCCAGAATTTCCGTTGGCACCATCAGCGCGGCCTGGCAGCCGGATCCGCAGGCTGTCACCATCGCCAGCAGCGCAACCACGGTTTTGCCACAACCCACATCCCCCTGCACCAGCCGGTGCATTGGACGTGGAGACGCCATGTCCCGCTGGATGTCCCTCAGCACCCGCTCCTGAGCCGGTGTCAGGCGAAACGGCAACAGCGCGCGCAACTGGCCGACGAACGGAGTGGCCGCGTCAAACCGGACGCTTTTGGCCTCCTCTCTGACCGATTGCTGCTGCGAGGCCAGCCCCAGTTGCAGCAAAAAGAATTCCTCGAAGGCCATCCGCCGGTGAGCCGGCGTCACCCCTTGATTCAGGGAATCGAGATCGCCGGGCGAGAGGGGGAAATGCACCTCCCGCAGAGCCGCCCGGATCGGCAGCAGGCGCTGCCGCGACCGAATCGCGTCCGGCACAACGTCGGCCAGCCCCTCCAGATGATGATCGAGCAGTCCTTTGATCAGCGTGCGGATCTGTCGGCTCGTGATACCCTTCGTCTCGGGGTAGACGGGCACGATCCGGCCGACGTGCAAGGGCGCATCCTCATCATCCAGCACTTCGTACTGCGGCACGTCCATCCGGAGATCCGTCCACCCCTTGCGACCGGCCAGGACCATCCCGCTGACCATCACACGACAGCCGGGTTTGAAGACATCCTCCAAATAGGGTTGATTGAAATACACGCACTGCAATGCGCCGGTCTCGTCTTCGATCGTCATATTCAGAATGGTCATGCGCCGGCGGGGAATCCGGCTCAAACGGGCGCGGGCCACTGTCCCACAGACCGTGGCAGCGACGCCGGGGACAAGCCGGCCGATCGGCAGCAGCGCCGACCGGTCCTCATAACGTCGCGGGACGTACCAGAGTGCATCTTCGACCGTGGCCACGCCGAGCTTGGCCAGCAGGGCCGCGCGTTTCGGCCCCACCCCCTTCGCATACTGGATCGGCAGACTCCACAGTTCAGCCGGCGCAAAATGGACGGGCGTCTTCTGCTCAAACACGTCCGGCATATTGAGCCGGCTCAAAATCGCCTGCGCATCAACGACCCGCTGCCGGCGTTCGGCAAGATCGGTTAATGCATCGAAATCGCCGAACACAGCACGGAGTGCCAGCAGATCGGTTTCAACGTGTGCAGGATAGACATCGCCGGCGAGCGCATCGAGCACTTGCGTTGAAACATAAGGCCCCAGGTTTTTTACGTTCCCGAGATGGGCATAGGCATCGCGGCTTGAAAATTCGATGGGACGGGCAAGGCGCTGCACGAGCTGCTGCAGGCGCTCCAGACGGGTCGGCGGCGGTGCGGGGAGCTTGTCAGGCAAAGCAGGCCTATGGTAGCATAGGCCTCGGGTTCGAACAAAGAAGGCGTTTCACCGAGAGAAGGAGTTTCAACCGTGGCATTCACGTGTGAGATCTGCAACAAACGGCGTCAATCTGGACACAACGTCAGTCACGCCAATAACAAGACCAAGCGGGTCTTCAATCCCAATCTTCAGACCATCAAGGCCTTGATCAACGGCGCCTCCAAACGCATCAAGGTCTGCACCCGCTGCCTCCGCTCGGGCTTCGTCAAGAAATCCGTCTAGTCCGCAATATCCATGGACGTTTCTGCTGCAACCGCACATTCGCGGCTGCGGCAAGCTTGACCGTGTGTGCTCACCGGTCAAGCGGACGGGCTCGCCGCTCAGTCGGTCAACGTACTCATGAGTACGCCTCCCTCCTTCACGACTCCGCGCGCCCGCCTCGCTACGCGACTGCA
>JAIBHQ010000143.1 GCA_020028595.1 Nitrospirota bacterium | reverse complement strand
GTCTGGACGAGGGCGGCCGTATGTTCCGTCGCCGTTTTCAGTTGCGACGCCAGTTGCCCGAATTTCTCGACCCGGTCTTTTTCCAGCTCCTTCATCAGCGACGAGACTTTCTCAAGCTCCGTCGTCATCTGCCGCAGCTGCTGATCGATGAGCCCTTTCTTGGCCTCCAGATCGTGGGCGTGCGTCTCCCGTTCGGCGTCCAGCTTCGTCTTGGCCAGCTCGAGAAACTTCGAGAGCGCGTCGAACGACAGGCTGCCGAAGCTGGCCTTCATCTCCTCGGCCAGATCCCTGGCCGCCCGGGTCTGCATCCAGCGAAGCGCAACCGCGACCAGCAGCCCGCCCGCCGTCACACCGACCGCCACCGCGCCGAGGATTTCGATCCAACTCATGTCGGGAGCATGGCCCGATAGGACCCAAAAATCAACTGCTCCGCCCGGCATGCATCACCGGATATCCGTTTCTTGACGTAGCGACGCGCTTGCCGTACTCTTGCCCGACTAAATCTTTCGCGTTCCCGTATGAGGACTCCATGACCGACGCGCAGCGGATGGTGGCCGAATTTCATGAGACGTTCGACATCGCCGTGGAAACCGTGCCGCTGGTGCCGGACGAGGCAACCCGCTCGCTGCGTGTCCGGTTGATCCAGGAAGAGTTCGACGAGCTGCAGGAAGCCCTGGGCCGGCGCGACGCCGCGGCCGTGGCCAAGGAACTGGCCGACCTGCTCTATGTGGTGTACGGCACCGCCGTGTCCTGCGGGATCGACATGGAGCCGGTCTTCCGGGAGGTCCATCGGTCGAATATGAGCAAAATCGGCGGCCATAAACGGGCGGATGGCAAGTGGGTCAAGCCCCCGACGTACTCGCCGGCCCGCATCGAGCCGATTCTGGCCTCGCAGAGCGGAAAGGAAGGTGCGTGATGCGGCCCAAATGCCCCAGGTGTCAATCCATCTACGTGCGGCGAACGCATCGCGTGGGAACGCTTGAGCAGCTGATCAGCGCGTTCTATGTCTACCCCTTTCGCTGCCAGCTCTGCTCTGCCCGCTTCACATTCTTTCAATGGGGTGTCCGCTACTCGCAGCAGGAGGATCTGCGCCAGTACGAGCGCATCGGCGTGCAGTTCGCGGTCCTGTTCAGCAGTTCGCAGACGGTCGGCAAAGGCGTCGCCACGGACGTGTCTGTGGCCGACTGCGCGTTTGAAACCCCGTTGACGTTGAAACAGGGAGACACCTTGAAGCTGGAATTGTACGCGAAGAGCGGACGGCCGCCGATCGTCGTGGAAAAAGCCGTCATCCGGTCCATCCGGAAGGGCATTGTGGGCGTTCAGTTTACCGAGGTCTCGGAAAACGACAAGGCCCGCTTGCACCGGTTTGTCGGCGACCTGATCGGCTTGCCGATCGCGCCGGTCCCGCAGTCATCCTCGCCGGCTCGATGAGAACGACCAGGAAAATCCATTCATGACCCCGCAATGCCCGAAGTGCAAAAAATATTTCACCAAGCGGGTCCTGATCGAAGGGGCCGAGGATCCGACCTCGACCCTGGCGGGCATGTATGCCTACCGCTGCCAGCTCTGCGATGAACTGTTCCGGGCCAGCAAGCCGGCGCTACAAACGACGCCGGCACCACAAGCGAGCACGAGCGCGGAGCTGGCCAACATCACCAACCGTCAGTACGTGCGCGTCACGGCCAAATTTCCGGTCACCTTTCTGATCAGCCGGCTCAGACAGGAAGGGACGGTGACCGAAATAGCCCTGGGCGGCTGTTCGCTGGAAGCCAATGTCGTCCTGGCCATCGGCGCAAAGTTCAGAATGGATATTCTCATCTCCGAGAACGAGCCACCCCTGGTGGTGGACCAGGCGCTCGTGCGGTCGGTCCGCCCGACGGGATTCGGCATCCAATTCATGGAGATTCAGGACGCCGAGAAAGAGCGTCTCGGCAGGGTCCTGGAAAAATTACTGGCCGCTCTGTTGAGCTGACCGGGCCATCCGGGGGCAAGGCCAGGCGCGTCGAGTCGAAGGGAAGGAGCCCGATGGAAGTTCGATGCCCGCGTTGCGGCAAAGACTTCGTCCGGCTGGTTCGACGGGAAGGACTCGCCGAGATCGTCGCCAGCGCGGCCTGCCTCTATCCCTTCACGTGCCAGCTCTGCGCGCATCGGTTCAGAGCCTTTCACTGGGGCGCCCGCTCCACCGAGCAATCCAGTGACCAGCGCCACTACGAGCGCGTCCAGGTCAGTTTCCAGCTGTCGTTTTCGACGGACACGGGCCTGGCGAACGGAGCGGCGCTGGATGTATCCATGGGCGGCTGCGCCTTCAAAACCGATCCGGCGCCGTCGCCGGGCGCCATTATCCAGTTGCAATTGCAGGCCCCGGGACTGGAACGCCCCCTCGTCGTGGACGCCGCCGTGGTGCGATCGGTCCGATCCGTCTATGTCGGCTCGGAGTTTCTCCGGCTCCGTCCCGAGGAGCAGTATCGCCTGACTCAGTTCGTCGCAAGCATGATAACCGCCCGCCGCATCACGAACGATGCGGCATCGAAGGCAGGGGGGCCGAGTGAAACAGATTCTGTGCCCAAAATGCGGTAAGGACTTCGTCCGGCGGACATTGCGCGAAGAGGTTCACGAGTACCTGTTGAGTCTGGTCTACGTCTACCCGTTCCGCTGCCAGCTCTGCGCCCACCGGTTCCTGCGGCTGGAATTGGGGACGCGGTACAACGAGTCCACGATCGACAAGCGGCAGTACGAGCGTGTCGCGACCACGTTCCCCGTCACCTTTGTGGGGGAGAAGGCCAGCGGCGCCGGGACAATTTCCCGCCTCTCGCTCGGCGGCTGCGCGCTGGAGTCACCACTCAAGCTGATGGAAGGGATGATGTTCAACCTGCGGCTGCAACCGCCCGACGTCAACCCGGCCATCAACGTGGAAACTGCCATCGTGCGGTCGGTCCGGCCTCCCGTTGTCGGGCTGGAGTTCCTGCGTATCAATCCCACCGAACAGTTCCGCCTCATTCAGTATGTAGCGGGACTGCTCACGGCGCACAGAAAAGTGGAATAGCTCAAAAGTCCTCAGTGCTGAGTCCTGAGTACTGAGCGCTGAAAACTCAGCACGTCACAAGTAAATTGTCGATGAGTCGGATGCGGCCGATCCGGATCGCGCCCAGCAGCACGGCACGGTCGTGTATCCGTGCGAGCGGTTCCAGCGTGTCAGGGTCGCAGACGGCGAGATAATCGAGAGAAGCGAGCGGCTCGGCCGAGAGCACCTTACGCATGGCCTGTTGAATTTGAGCCCCGGATCGGCCCCCGGTGCGAATGGCAGCCCGTCCGGCTTTCAGCGCCTGAAACAGCACCGGCGCCGCACGGCGCTGCCCCGGGGTGAGAAAGACATTGCGCGAGCTGAGCGCAAGCCCATCGGCCTCGCGGACGGTCGGATAGACGATCACGCGCGCGCCCAGATTCAGATCCTCCACCAACCGTGTGATCAATGCCGCCTGCTGAAAATCCTTCTGGCCGAAGAAGGCGGCTGTCGGACGCACGAGCGTCAACAGCTTCGTCACCACCGTGGCCACACCCTGGAAGTGGCCGGGGCGCTGGTCGCCTTCCCATCCGGTCCGAATTGAGCCGGGTTTACGAAGAGACTGACGACGACCGCGTCGCAGGAAAGCCTCGCGGCTCGAATCAGCGCGCGATGGCCCGCATGGAGCGCTCCCATCGTCGGTACGAGACCAATGATCACGCCCTCACGATGGTGCGCCGCAGCCCAGGCTGCCACGGCCTTGGCGGTTCGAATGGTTTGCATCAAGAAGATGATGCCGGATTACTGCTGCACGCAGGACGAGACCCGTATCTGGTGTTGGGTTGCGGATCAAGCCGTCGGACCTGGTGCTTGTCCGTAAGCTGTGCCAGGAGCTGCCGGACTGATTGCTTCAGCATCGGGTGGACCAGCGCCGGTTCAATCTCAACCAGCGGCTCGAGAACGAACCGCCGCAGATGCAGGCGTGGATGCGGAACGGTTAATTCCTGCTCCTGAAATACGCGGTCGCCGTAAAACAGTATGTCGAGATCGATCGTGCGCGGACCCGAACGATGCTCGGGATCGCGGCCCAGCGACCGTTCAATTTCGCGGCAGACCGCCAGCAGGCTCTGTGGTGTCAGATCGGTCTCGATCTGCGCAACCCCGTTCAAAAACCAGCCCTCGCCCGGCGTACCGGCATCGGGCACCGGCTCCGTTTCATAGAGCGACGACACGGCTACGAGTTGCGAGTGGGGCAGCAGGCTTAGCAGCGTGACCGTC
>JAIBHQ010000142.1 GCA_020028595.1 Nitrospirota bacterium | reverse complement strand
GCCTTCTTCATCCGTTCGACAGCCTCTGCCAGCCGTTCCTTCGTCGTGCACACCGTCATCCGGATGTACCCCTCGCCCGGCGCGCCAAAACCGTTGCCTGGCGTGGTCACGATCCCGGCCTTCTCCAGCAGGTGCGCCGTGAAGGAGGCGGACTTGTAGCCCTTGGGCACCTTCACCCAGACATAAAACGCAGCAGGGGGCGCGTCCACTTCCAGGCCGAGTTGTTTGAGGCCCGGCACCAGCACGTCTCGCCGTTCCTGGTAAATCTTGCGCAGGCCGTCCGTCACGGAATCGTCCAGGTTCAGCGCCGCAATGCCGGCTTCCTGAATCGCCTGGAAGCAGCCCGAGTCCAGATTGCTCTTGATCTTGAGCAGGCCGTTCAGCACCTGCTTGTTTCCGACGGCGAACCCGATCCGCCAGCCGGTCATGTTGTAGGTCTTCGACAGCGAATGGAACTCGATGCCGACTTCCTTCGCGCCCTCGACCTCAAGAAAGCTCGCCGGGCGGCGGCCGTCGTAGAAAATTTCCGAATAGGCCGCGTCGTGGCAGACGATGATCTTGTATTTCTGCGCAAAGGCGATCGCCTGCCTGAAATAGTCCTTGCTCATCACGACCGACGTCGGATTGTTCGGCGAATTCAGGAACATCAGCCTGGCTTTTTTTGCGACGCTCGCCGGAATGGCCTTCAGATCCGGGAGGAAGCCGGTTTTCTTCGTCAATGGCATGAGGTGCACCTTGCCGCCTGCAAAACCAGTCGCCACGGGATACACCGGATAGCCGGGGCTCGGCACCAGCACCACATCGCCGCGATCCACGAAGGCCAGTGGAATGTGGCCGATGCCTTCCTTCGAACCGATCAGCGTGAGCACCTCGGAGGCCGGATCCAACGTGACATTGAACCGGCGCCTGTACCAATCGGCGACAGCCTTCCGGAACGAGAGCATGCCCTCGTACGACGGATATTGATGATTCCTCGGATCGGCCGCCGCCCGGCTGAGCGCATCAATGATAGGTTTTGGTGTCGGCAAGTCTGGATCGCCGATGCCCAGATTGATAATGTCCACCCCGCGCGCAATCGCCTTCTGTTTCATCTCGTCGATCGCCGCGAACAGATAGGGCGGCAGGGTCTTGATCCGCGTTGCGTACTTGATGGGAAATCCGGCCATGAACACTCCTTTGGCTAAGAAGCCATCAGCGTTCAGCGATCAGCTTTGAATCCTCGTTCCGAGAGCTGACGGCTGAGTGCTGACTGCTGACGGCTATTGTTCGAACAGCCTACCGTATAGCCAAGCCCGCAATCAATTAGACCGATTGACGGCGCAGCGGAATCACGCTACCGTTGGCACCCTATGGCAAATGAATCTTCACCATCACCCGCTCTCCCCCAAACAGCCATTGCTCAACTGGAGCAGGGGAATACCATCGAAGCGATCAAGATCGTTCGCTTGGAGCGTGGAATTGGCCTGAAGGAATCGAAAGACCTGGTGGACGCGTATCTCAAGAGCCGGCCCGATCTGCAGCGGCGGTTGGAAGCTGCGCAGGCGGAGGCACGACAGGGGTTCGTGCGGTGGCTGGTCATCTTCCTGGCGCTTGCCGCCATGGCGGCATACTTCCTGACGCAGGGGAAATGAGAGCTTCATTTTGGTTTCTTCTCTTCGTGGCGATTGTGGCAGTCCTGGCGCTCAAGCGCATCAAGATCGTGCACGAAGACCAGCGGCTGCTCATCGAGCGGTTGGGACGGTTTCACCGCGTGTGCGGTCCGGGCAGGCATCTGGTCCTGCCCTTCGTCGAAACGGCTCATCTCGTCCGACTGAACGAAGCACTGCCGGAATGGACCGGCCTCGATGAAGAGCAGATTCACAAGCGGATCCTCGCAGAATTCTACGGTGTCGAGCGCCTCCGTCGGCTCTAAGCTCTAAGGATGAATGGTACACTGACCTCGTGATGCGAAACCTGCCGGCAACCATCGACTTCCTTGTTCTCTCGGCAGCCTGGCTGATCCTCTCGCTCCTTGCGCCCCCGGCGGATGCCGCCGTCGTCACAGGCTCATGGAAAACACAGGTTGAGTCCTGCACCGTGGTGCTGGAAGAGGAAGACCGTTCGACCTATCATCTTCGCGTCTTTCAGATTCAGAATAAAACAAAGACTCCGTGCATTCCATCGGTCGAGGCCTTTGCGGATGCGTTCGGCCGAGTCATGCAAAACGCGGCTCCGTTCCAGAAACAAGGCAAGGAAACGGTCCGTATCTTCCTCGGACGCCTGCTGGAGTTGCCGGGGATGTCGAAGGAGCTGTCCTCGACGGCCCGCCAGGCCAAGGAATGGAACCTCTCAGCCGGCAAGCCGGTGCGGGGGAACGAAAACGTATTCGTCGCCCGCCTGCTCTTGAAGAGCGAGACGCTGCGGGAATTATTGGGCGGGTTGAAACTCGCCCATGTCAGCGTCGAGAAGGTTCTTGTTCCCTCGCGCGACATGGTGACCAGGTGGAAACGCGGGGCTGCGTATCCCAATAAACGGGTCCCCTATGACTGCCTGCTGTGGGTGGAAGTCGCTGCAGCCAGGTAAATTTCCATGGCAGATTCGAGAACAACGCCCCCTCGACCTGTCAAGCTTTCACTCATTTTCAAAAAGCGTGGGAAGCATGAGAGCGCTGGCACCGGCCGGGGAGCTTCCCTACAATAAACCCATGCTTCGCCGCATTAAAACCTCCGACGATCTGGCCTGGCTCCTGGATCATTCGCACGCGTTTCATGGCGGCCAGATCAACGAGCTGCACGTCCGCAAGCAGCGCATGTTCGACGAATCCTCGGGGCGCGAAGTCGTCGCCGGCACGAACCTGACCGCCGTCATCCGCTACGAAGTCGCCGCGCGCGGCCCCGAAGGCCTGTACGCCGTCACGCGCGTGGCGAGACTCACGATGCGCGGAGTGACCGACTTTTCCATTTTCGAGCAGGAGGGCGCCGATTGCTCGGACATTCACACGATCCACGCCGAAGCCGCCGGCGGACGTCTGCGCTTCTGGTTCGACCCGCGCGGGGAATTTTACGTGGTTTGCGACGAGGCCGAATTGGACGAAGTGTCCAGGCCGGGCCACGCCCGGCCGATCCGCGCCGGCATGTCCGAGTGGACCTTTCAAGCCCGGACCGGCGAGCTGCCGAC
This sequence comes from Nitrospirota bacterium, assembly GCA_020028595.1. Classification (GTDB taxonomy): domain Bacteria; phylum Nitrospirota; class Nitrospiria; order Nitrospirales; family Nitrospiraceae; genus 2-02-FULL-62-14. The sequence continues at coordinate 708 of JAIBHQ010000142.1, read as the reverse complement.
CGTCAAGTGGCTGCTCGCGCATTTGGACCGCGCCGGACTGCCGTGCTCGTGGCGGGCGGTGAAGCGCACGACACGCCCGCACCCGACACTGCGCTGGGAAGGCTACCTGATTCCGGCGGCGGGCCGGGAGTCCGCCCCCCGCACCGGCTTGCACGTCCAGACCTACGGCCGGCTGGACGACTGCGATTTCGGCATCACCCTCCGCGCGATTGATCCCCACGAAAACGGCACGGGCCGCCTGCTGGTCGTGCTCGCCGATATCATCGCCCGCAACTTCTCCGGCACCTGCCTGTCCGGCAACCAGGTCATGGAACAAGACGAATGGCTGGGTGAGCCGAATCCTGGACGCACCGCGACGTTCGACGAATTAAACCCATAGCAGGATGTTGAAAAAGGCCTCCAGCGGCGTTCTCGCATCGCTCAAAGCTTCAACGTACCGATAAAACGTACGCTTCAGCTTCTCGCTCGCTGCGGCCTGCCACGGGAAAAACGCGCGTCTTGGCGCGCGTGGGGCGGGCCGGGTGCGACAGCGACCTTTTTGAGCATCCTGCAAGACCCGCTGGCGGGCCGCAGCATTTCTCCGGAAAAATGTGGAAAACTTAGTGGGATGAGGGGCGGGAGCCGTTCTTCGGCCCGTTTTTCTGATTGACGCACTCGACCAGATGCCAGAACCGCAACGGGTTGACCATTTCCTTCTTGGCCACCTGC
>JAIBHQ010000141.1 GCA_020028595.1 Nitrospirota bacterium | reverse complement strand
CACACGCTAACAATCAGCTTACGCAGGTGTCAAGGTGGCGCGCGGCGCTGGCTGCACTAACTGTCCCAATTGCCCGCAGGCGCCGAGCACGTCGCGCCCCTTGCTCTTGCGGATCAGCACGTCGAAGCCGGCCTTCCGCAGCACGGATTGAAAGCGCAGCACGTCGCTGTCGGCCGGCCGGCGGTAGGGGTTGCCGGGGAAGGGATTGAACGGGATCAGATTGATCTTGCAACGGATGCCGTTGAGCAGTTTGGCCAGCCGCCTGGCATCCTGCTCCGAGTCGTTTTCGCCGGCCAGCAGGACGTATTCAAATGTCAGCCGGCGATGGGGCGGCAGCGGATAGGCCCGGCAGGCGGCCAGGAGGCGGGCGAGCGGATGCAGCCGGTTGACCGCCGGCATGAGCCGGTCGCGCTGCGCGTCGGTCGTTGCGTTGAGCGAGATGGCGAGGTTGACGCCCAGTTTGGCGACGTCCTGCAGGCGGGACGCCAGTCCGGCGGTGGACAGCGTGATGCGCCGGGCCGGAATGCCGAGCCCCCAGCCTGTGTTCGTGAGACGCGCAATGGCGGCGGCCACGGCGTCGAAGTTCGCCAGCGGTTCGCCCATGCCCATCAGGACGATGTTCGTGAGCCGTTCGCCCGGCTCCAGGCGATCCAGCGCCGTCAGCGCCTGCTCGACGATTTCATGCGTCGTCAGATTGCGTTTCAATCCCATCTGCCCGGTGAGGCAAAATCCGCAGTCCAGCGTGCAGCCGACCTGCGTGGACAGGCAAAGCGTCAGCCGGGCGGCATCGGGAATCAGCACGCTTTCGATGACCAGGCCGTCCTCCAGGCGCAGCAGGAATTTTCTGGTGCCGTCGCTCGAGCAGCGGACCTCGCAGTCGGACAGCCGGTCGATGGAGGCGATGGCGGCAAGGCGGGCCCGCTCGGTCTTGGACAGATCAGTCATGCGGTCGATATCGCGAACGCGTTCCCGGTAGAGCCATCGGAGGATCTGCCGGGCGCGGAATTTCGGCCAGTCCAGATCCTTCACGAATTGTTCGAGCGCCGGTTCGTCGAGCGTCAGTAGATTTGTGCGCGTCTCGGCTGATGCGGCGCGGGAACGGTCTTGACGAGCCATGCGCGAAGCCTAACACAGCGTTTGCGAAACCGACAAGAATGCGCGAGAAGAACGGAATGGGGGCGACCCGGAATTCTTTGGTATATAATTGACCCAGTGAATCCCGTCTGGTTCCATGGACAGGTTCCTGTCGTGTGTTCCCGAGGTGCTATGCGCATCGCGTGTCTGCTGTTCGTGTTGGCGCTGTCTTTCGTGCCTGTCTCCGCAGAGGAGGGCACGCAGCCGCCTGCGCCAATCGACGCCTCGTGTGAAACGGCCGAACAGTGTTTCCGCAACGCCTTGGCGCCGGATGCCACGGCCGGATCGGCCGACGAGCGGCTCGCGCGCAAGCTGGAACGGCTGCGGCGGCTCACGGAGCGGCATGCCGGCTCGCTCTGGGCGCGCCGCGCGAACCTTGTGATGGGCGTGCTCCTGATCGAACGGCAGCCGGCCGAGGCGCTTCTCTTTCTGCGCGCCGCGCAACGCGACTTCCCCCTGTTGGAGGATTACGTGCGTCTCTGGATCGGGGAGGCGCTGCTGAAATCCGGCGACGTGTTTGCGTCGGCGTCGCTTCTGGACATCATTCCCAACATCGTGCCGGATACGCTGCTGGGGTCCCGGATCGCCTATCGCGCGGGCGAGGCCTGGTTCCGGGTGGGACAGTGCGGCTACGCGATGGAGCCGTTGTCGCGGGGCGTGGCGCAGGAACCGCAAGACGCCGCCGCGTCGCGCGCGCTGCTGATGCTGGCCGAGTGTCAGGCACAGGATAACCGGTCGCCCGACAGCGCCGTCACGCTCCGGCAGATCTGGATGCGCTATCCGCAGACGCCGGAAGCCGGGGAGGCGGAGAAACGGTTGTCGCAACGGCTGAACGGCCAGACCTGGAAGCCGACGGCGGATGAGCGCTATGTCCGGGCGTCGGCCTTCGCGGCGGCGGCGTTCAATGAGGAGGCCGTGGATGAACTCAGGGCCTTTCTGGCCTCGGCGTCCGGTCATCCGAAACGGGAGGAAGCCAAGCTCAGGCTCGCCATGGCGCTGGCCCGGCTCAAGCGTTACGATCAGGCGAAGCTGATCTTTCATGAACTGGCGTCCAGCGGGCCTTCCACGGAAGCGAACGAAGCCGCCGTCTGGCTGGCACGCAGTTATCTCAGGCTGGGCGAGGGCGACCGCCTGGTGAGTCTTCGCCAGGTCTATCCAAAATTGACACTGACGCCGGAGCAGCAGGCGCTGATTCTGATCGTGCAGGGCACGTGGTTCGACGATCAGAACCAATCCGACCAGGCCATCGCGCAGTACCGCCAGATCGTGCAACTTGGCGACCGCACGGAGCAGCGCGCAGAAGCCTTGTGGAGGATCGGATGGATCCAGTATCGCACAGGGCAGTACAGCGAGACGGCCCGGACGCTGCAGGACCTGGTGGCGATCAGAGAAGATCCCGCGAACAATCCGCAGGCGCTCTACTGGACCGCGCGCGCCCAGGAGCGGCTGCAAGATGCGAAGGCGGCCGAGGGCTACCAGGCGCTCTGCCGCAAGTACGCCTGGACCTACTATTGCCAATTAACGCGCACCCGCGTGGATGTGCCGCTGCCGGATCCTGCCGGCGGAGCGCCCGACTCCGAGCCGGGCGAAGACAGCCGTTCGGGCATCGCGCAGGACGTGCATTATCGGCGGGCCGTGGAATTACGCACGCTCGGCCTCGAACAGGAAGCCGGCCGCGAAGTCGCGTGGTTGCTGGATCGCTACGCGCGAAACCGGGCGGCGCTGGTCGAGTTGATCACCCGCGTGAGCGAGGCCGGCGGCTACCATCAGGGGCTTCGGCTGGCGCGGCTGCATTTCCGTGATGGATTGGAGCGCGGCCTGGAGCCGGTGCAGCCGTCGCTGTGGAGCGTCGCCTACCCGACGGTATATCTGCCGACGATTCGCGCGCTCAGCAGCGCCCGCCTCGATCCCTATCTGGCCGCCGCGATCATCCGCGAGGAGAGTCAGTACGACGCGCGCGCGGTGTCGCGTGTCGGGGCGATCGGGCTGATGCAATTGATGCCCTCGACGGCGCAAGCCGTGGCGCAGCGGAACGGCGGCACGGTGGCCCGCGACGACTTGTTCGACCAGGAGACGAACATCCGGTACGGTGTGCGCTATCTCGAACAATTGCTGGGGCAGTTCAACGGCAACCTCGTGCATGCCGTCGCGGCGTACAACGCCGGGCCGCCCGTCGTGACGAGCTGGATTCAGAAATTCGGCGACCGGGAGCCGGACGAGTTCGTGGAATCGATTCCGTATCAAGAGACGCGGCAGTATGTCCGGCGGGTGCTCCGCAGTTACCGCGAGTACCGCCGCCTGGGCGGCGAGGCCTGCGCGGTCCGTTCCCTTGACAAGACCTGCTGAGGATTTTATAGTGCCTTCTATATCTGGGTTCGTGGGGGTTCTGCACCGCAATAGATGGTGTAATCGATGGCGGTCGACAGGCTGACTTCGCTGGAAACGCGCGTGCGGGAGCTGGTGGACATGATCCAGACGCTCAAACGCGAGAACACCGGATTGAAGAGCGATTTGCGCGCGGCCAGGGAGCGAGTCGTCAAGCAGCATGCATCCGGCGATCACTGGGTGTCGGAGCGGGCGGACATCAAGGCGCGCATTGAAAAGGTCCTGGGCGAACTGGACTCCCTCGAGTTCATCGAAGAGTCCAAGGAGGTGGCGCTTGACTAAGACCATTGAAGTCGAAATCTACGGTCAGCGGTACGTGGTGACCGGTGCGACCGACGAGGAGTACGTCAAGCGCTGCGCGAATT
>JAIBHQ010000140.1 GCA_020028595.1 Nitrospirota bacterium | reverse complement strand
GGTTTCCCGAAAATGTCCTTGCCCAGCGCCAGCCGCAACTTCGAGCGGGACTTGGTGAAGGCCTCGCTCGTCACCACTTCCTTGAGCGAGACGGTTTCGCGGCTCGGATTGGGCACCTCAACGCCGACGACCGACTTGCCCGGGAGCGGCGCCACGATACGAAGGCTGATGGCCTTCATCGCCAGGGCCAGATCATCCGCCAGATTCACAATCCTCGCCACTTTCACACCGGGCGCCGGCTCGAACTCGTACATCGTCACCACGGGACCGGGATGCACTTCCGTCACCTTCCCCTCGATCCCGAAATTCAGCAGCGCCTTGGTCAGCACCTCCGATTGCGCCTTGAGTTGCTCGTCCGTCAACCGGTCGATCGGCCCGGAGGGATCGCTCAACAGTTCCAGCGGGTCCGGCAGCAGATAGCCTTCCGCCGCGGCGCGGGCCATGGCGACTTCGGATTTCTTCGATTTTTTCCTGGTCTCCTTCACCGCCGGCTCGACCGGTGGAGGCAGGGCCTGATCAGGCACGGCGGACGCCGTTTCCGATTCCGGCACCGGTTCAAGTTCTGCAACAACGGGCTTTTCTTCCACCGGCGTGGCTGGCGAACCGACCGGTTCAGGACGATTGATCTTGAGCGGACGCGGTTTGGATTTTTTTGCTTTGACAATGTCATCGGCCGGGCGCTCGGGCAGCAGCGCCGCCACGGTTTCCTTGCAGCGCTCCCACCAGGCCGGGACACGAAGAATCACCAATTCGCTGCACGAAATCCACCACTGGGACAGCCGGCGGGCAAGATCGGCCAGCGACATGGGTGTCGCCAGCAAGAGCGAGATGATCAGGCCGGCCAGCACGATGATGTGGGCGCCGGTGCTGGCAAAGTACCCGCGCAGACCATCCGCGATCGCCAGACCCACCCGCCCGCCTGCCTGGCCCCGGTAGACAAAGCCGCTGGAGAGCGTCGGGATGGCCGTGACTTCCAAATGCAGCAGGCCGCTCAGGAAGAGCAACGCGGCGAACGAGCCGGCCGCGCTCCGAAGCGTGACGGCCAATTCTCCTTCCACAAAACATCGCGCGCCCAGCATGGCCAGGAGCACCGACAGGAGGTAGGCTCCGCCTCCGAACAGCCCGAACAGAAACGCAGCCAGGGTTGCGCCGACCGAACCGATCACGTTGCGGGTTGAGCCCGCCGGCGCGCCATCGGAAGGCGACGAGCCGAACAGCGACGCATCGGCCGGCACGAACGACACCAGGCTCAGAAATGTCAACAGGCTGAGCGTGATCAGCAGGACGCCGATCACCTCGTGCTTCAGATGGGTGGGGGGTTTGGACGGGCCGCGGGAATCACCGCGCTTGGTCGTGGTGGCTCCAGCCATGCGCGCGATGGTAGCACCACCACGGGCAAGGGGCAAGGGCCTAGCGGCGAAATTCCTGCGCATTTTCCCTGTCTTTCACCTCCAGCCCACCGGCAACCAGCGCATCGGCCAGCGCAGCGAATTGCTCGATCACGAGCGATTCGGCCCGCCTGGTCGGCTCGATCCCGGCCGCTTCGAGCGCGGGCATGATCCGTTCCGAAGAGAACCCCTCGTCACGCAGAGAATTGACCAGGGTTTTCCGGCGATGCGCGAACGCCGCGCGCACGGTCCGGATGAACATCGGCTCATTCGCGACGGAAACCGACGGCGCGCGCCGCACCGGCAGCACAACCACCGTCGAACTCACGGCCGGTTTTGGGCGGAAACAGCCGGCGGAGACGTGAAACGCCAGGGATGGAACGGCCCGGTACTGCGTCAGAATCGAGAGGATGCCGTAGTCCTTCGTCCCCGGCCGGGCCACGAGTCGCCGGGCCACTTCGGTCTGCAGCATCAGCACCATCCGATCAATCAGATGGTGGGCGTTCAGGAGCTTGAACAGCAGCGGTGTCGAAATCGCGTACGGCAGATTGGCAACCACCACCGTCCCGCGCGGCACCGTATCGTAGGGAAAGGCCAGCGCGTCGCCGAACTGAAGCTCCAGATTATCAATTCCTGCCAGCGCGGCCTGCAGGGTTTCGCCCAGCGAGCGATCCAGTTCGATCGCGATGACATGCCCGGCTTTCTCGCACAGGGCACGGGTCAAAATTCCGCGACCCGGGCCGATCTCCAGGACCGTCTCGTCGCGCCGGAGCGCGGCGGCGGCCACAATTTTCCGGACAATGTTGTGATCGACGAGAAAACACTGGCTGAGGCGTTTCTTGGGACGCGGCGGGAGCGCCATGGTCAGACGGAACCGGACGCCGGCCCGGCCTGCCGGGCCTCCTTGATGAGCGCGCGGATCGCCGTTCGGTAGACGTCCACTTCGTCGGAAAACTCTTCGAACAAGTCGTTAGTGAACGACGGGCCGGGTTTGGTGTCGGTGAATCGCCGGGCTGCCGCCACACTCAGATGCTGCGTGATCAGCGGGACCGTGCGGGCCTTCCATTTCTGCATGTCCTCGATCCCGCGAATCGTATTCAAGTGTGTCGTCACCGTGTCTTTTTCAATGGCGTCCAGCTCCTGGAGCTGTTTTTGAAGCATCGTCAGTGCTGCGTTCAGTTGGTCGGACATGGAGCCACCCTTGGTTTCTCTGGTTTGTTTGGTTCATCTGGTTTGTCTGGTTCAACGAAACAAACCACACAAACGAGACAAACTCCAAAAACGTCTATTTCCTTCTCGCTGCCAGCCGCGCGGCGAGCGCGATCGCTTCGACCATGCTCCCCGGATCGGCCGTGCCCCTGCCGGCGATGTCGTAAGCGGTCCCGTGATCCACCGACGTACGGATGATCGGAAGGCCGATCGTCAGGTTGACGCACCGGCCGAAGGCCAGCAGCTTGAGCGGAATAAGGCCTTGGTCGTGGTACATGGCCACGACACCGTCGTAGGCGCCCCGCGCCGCCTTGCCGAACAGCGTGTCGGCAGGCAACGGATCGCTGGCGTTAATCCCGCGCGCGCGCGCCTGCCGGCAGGCCGGCAGAATGACCCGCTGTTCTTCGTTGCCGAACAGCCCATGCTCGCCGGCGTGGGGATTGAACGCCGCCACGCCGATCTTCGGTTTTTTGACGCCGAAGTATTCGCGCAGCGCCTTGTGCGCCAGCCGGATGGCCTTGCCGATCCGCTTGGTGGTCAGCGAAGCCGGCAGGTGTTTCACCGCCACATGCGTCGTGACGAACATGATCTTGAGCGGCCCGCCCAGGATCATCATGCCGGATTCCCTGCTCCTGGTCAGATCAGCCAGCATCTCCGTGTGGCCCGGATAATCGTAGCCGGCCAGGTTGATCGCTTCCTTATTAATGGGCCCGGTGACGATCGCATCCAGGCAGCCGAGTTGGGCCAGGCGGACGGCCTTGATAATGAAGGCTGCCGAGGCCGCGCCGGTCTGTTTGCCAACCCTGCCCACGGTGAATCGCCCGAGCGGGCGCGCCAGGGGATCCAGCACCGGCAGCTCGCCGCGTCGGCCGATCGCATCGCCATGCCCGCTCACCCCGACCACCCGCAGCGGCAGGCGCAACGACCGGACCGTCCGTTCCATCACCGGCAGCGACCCGATGACCAACGGTCGGCACGCACGCCTGACCTCTGACATGGCACAGGCCTTCGCGACGACTTCAGGCCCGATCCCGGCGGGATCGCCCATCGTCAATCCAAGAATCGGCTTTCGAGTTACGTGTTTCATCCTGGCGATCGCCTCGGGTTCAATTCATCAGACCGTGACGTGCCGGTTCGCCTTCCCGTTCGCATGGCATTGGCCTTCCGGCTCGATGTGCACGATCACCTCTGCCACACCCTCGAACTGCTGCTTCAGCGAATCCTCCACCTGGTGCGCCACGTCATGCGCCTCCGTCAGCGACATGGCGGCGCGCACGTGCACGGACAGA
>JAIBHQ010000139.1 GCA_020028595.1 Nitrospirota bacterium | reverse complement strand
GGCGAGATGGTCAAGCAGGGGCAGGCGATCGGCAAAGTCGGGGCGACCGGCCGCGCGACCGGTCCGCATTTGCATCTCGGGGTTCGGATCAACGGTGCCCGCGTGAATCCCTATTCACTGATGAAGCTTTCGCTGGATGGTGCCAGGCAGGTCTCACGCTAGCGCGTGCGTGTAAAGGAAGGAGTCTCGTTCATGAGAGCCAGTTCTTTTCGGGGTGTTTGTCGTGCCGGCGGTGTTCGATTTAGAGGTGTGAGTGTCATCGCCGCGGTCCTGTCGTGCGGACTCGTCGCGTGCGGCGGTCCAATTCCAAGCCAGTACATCAAACAGGCGGAGCCGGGCGTCACGCTGACGTCGTTGTCGAAGCGGCACGCCGAGTATCAGGGGAAAGTGGTGATTCTCGGCGGCGTGATCGTGGATTCCAAAGCGGGCGACAATCGTGTCTGGCTTCACGTTAAGAATCGCCCACTGGATGTGGATTACGTGCCGCACATTCCCATCACCAACGAAGGGCCTGAGGCCGGGTATTACTGGGTCATGGTCTCGAACAAAGATCTTCCTGCGGACTATCAGGAGTGGGCCCGCATGACGGTCGTTGGGCGGGTGTCGTACGGACAAGCCGCGCAGGATAAGGGTGCCGTTGACGAGGGGTTGGTGTTGTCCGCGCTCTACCTTCACGGATGGGACAAACGGATGGGCGGGTACGGGGGTCGTGAGGCAGTCGACCGGGGTCCTTCGCGGGAGTCGGCGCCCAAACCGCTTCAGAAGAACGCCAGTCCCTGACGGACTGGCGTGGCCTGCCTAGACGTTGGTCTTGATGCTGTGGCCGTCCGAGGCGATCACCTTTTCGGCGACGCGGGCCAACTCGGCGTCGGCGCGGTGATCCTTGGCGAAGATCCTGAACTGCACGATTCTCGCCGGCAAGTAATCGAAAAATTCTTTCAGCGCCTCCTTGGAGACGGCCTGCGTGGCGGGGTCGTACACGTAGATTTGAAACTCGCCCATATTGAGTAGATTGATCGGGCGGGGATCCTGGTTGGCCATATCCACTCGGAACTGCATCTTCTGCAGGCTCGGAGGCAGGGCCTTCCGGATGCGACCCTCGATCGTGTGCCGGTCCATGAAGGTGCGGCCCCGTTCGTCTCCCCGCGTCGGCAGGAATGCGCTATACGCCATCTTCCACTTTACGTCCCGCCCAAGAATGCGCGCCCATTCCTTCCCCAGCCTCCGCTTGCTCTCGCTCCTGTCCTGGGGCCACCGCCGGACGGTTTCCATCAGCGACCAGTCGGTGAGATGCAGGTAGTCGTCCATGTGATCCAGGGGATTGTGCGGAAAGAGGAACGCCATGGTGTCGCCGAAGATTTCCCGCAGGTGGATGTCGATGGCCCGGGTCGTCCGGTGGTAGTACACGTTGGAGTAGAGGTACAGCCTGGTGTTCAAAAACATCTGCAGTGCAGGGAGGCCGGTCCGGTGGATGGTGAGTCCTTTCGGGGTCATGAGCGTGTAGTGGATGAGGCGCGTGAGATCCACAGGCCCGACGGCCACGCCGCACATGTACGAATCCCGCAAAACATAGTCCAGGTTGTCGGCGGTATAAATGCCGCCGATCACCGGCTGGAGAAAGGCCAGCCATTTGGGATAGCGGCCGCTGTCCTTCTCGGGATCCTTGAGAATGAGGAACGCAATGTGGTCGGGATCCAATTGTTCGCCGGGGTTGAAGGAGCCGTGGGGGCTTCGGCGGATTTTACGGATGATCCTGCCGAGATGTTCGCGGATGATGACTTGCCCGATGCGCTCGTGGGTCAGACCGAACTGTTCCAGGAAATTTTCGTCGAAAAAATGACAGAACGGACCGTGGCCGATGTCATGGAGAAGGGCCGTGATGCGCAAAAGTTCTTCGACATAGGGCAGGGAGGGAAGATCCGGGATCACTTTGGCAAGCGAGGGATAGAGGTGGCGCGCAAACCGCCCGGCGACGTGCATCACGCCCAGGGAGTGCTGAAAACGGCTGTGTTCGGCTGAGGGATAGACCCAGCGCGCGCTCTGGAGCTGGTAGATATAGCGGAGCCGCTGGACCCAGGCCGAGTCGATGAGGTCCTTTTCCGTCTTTTCCGACGGGTCGTGGTCGGAATAGGGAACCGTGAAGGTAATGTATTCGTGGATGGGGTCGGCGATGAGGGCCGATCCGTCGTAGGGGGCGCTGAGTCTGGTCGCGGTGGTGTCCATCAAGCGGCGAATTTCTAGCGCGCGTTGTTCATGGCGGTTCGTTGCGAAATCGCGCAGTCGCCAAGCGAGACGGGCGCGTGGAGTCTCGAGAGGCCGAGGCGTGCTTGCAACAGTACGTTGAGGCCGCGAGGGGCGAGCCCGCCCGCCGGCACGCGACTGGTCGGCGTGCCGGCTTGTCGCAGCGGCGATTCCGCGATTGCAGCAGAAGCGTCCATGAATAATGCGCGCTGAATCATCTTAGCCCAGGCCGGTCTCGGGTGGCAATTGCTCCGTTTCGGTCTGAGTCCGGCGTCCGCGCTGCGCGGTGATCGCCATGTGGGCGATCGGATAACTGACGACGGCGCCGATCGCGCTCAAGACGAACCCGCCCAGGAAGAACGGAGCCGCATAGGGTTTGATCTGCCCGTAGAAAGCCATCATGCTCAAGTCCGCCCAATTGGCGGAAGGCACTTCAGGCAGGCCTGTCAACTGGACGCCGGTCCAGATGGTCGCGCCGAGAATGGGCACGAGCGTCCACGGGTTATTGATCAGAGAGCCCACCATGAGAGCCACGACGTTCAGGCGAAAAGCCCAGGCGCAGACCAGGACGCTGAGGGTGTGCAGACCGTAGGTCGGTGAAAAGGCGATGAACGTTCCGACGGCAAAGGCCAGCGCGGTCCGGTGCGGCGACTCCTTGAGATGAAGAAGTTGCCTGAGAGAGGAGCGGATCTGATCCAGAGCCGGCATGGTCGCCCTATCCGTTGGCAGAGAAATGTTGGTAGCTGGTGTTGCGAATCGGGGTCGCATCGCCGCGGCCGATATCGAGCGTCATGCCGAATCGTTTGGATCGAATGACGCCGATGGGCGTGAGCCGGCATCCAGCGTGGCGCCGGAGGCGCTCCAGTGCGTCGCGCCGCGTCGCCGGCACGGTGAATAACAGTTCGTAATCTTCACCTCCGCGAAGCGCCAGTTGGATCGGATTGGTCTTGGTCGCTACGGCATAGGCCCGGCAGGCGCGCGAGAGCGGCAGGGCCGACGCAGCGATGTGAACTCCGACCGCGCTCTGTTCGCAGAGATGCACGAGGTCTCCTGACAGCCCGTCGGAGACGTCGATGGCGGCGGTGGCCAGCCCGCGTGCGACGAGGAACTCTCCCACCTGAACTCGTGGCGTCGGTCTGTGATGGCGCGTGATCAGATACCGGATGTCCCGCCTGCTGATTCCTTTTCTCGGCCGCGTCTTCAAAATTTGCAGGCCTGCGAGAGAATCTCCAAGTGTGCCGGTGACGTACACGATGTCTCCGATGCGCGCGCCGTCCCGACGCAGGATTCGCTTTGGCGCGACGTATCCGGTCAGGGTCACGCTCAAGAACAGGCCATGGCGGGATGCCGACGTATCTCCACCAATGAGAGAAACCCCATAGGGGCGGCAGGCTGCCATCAGTCCACGATACAGCCTGGTCACGTCGGCCGCGTTCACAGAGCGAGGAATCGCGATGGGTGAAGTGGATGTCTTCAACCAGCAGGTCGGTCGTCAGCAGCAGATGGCGCCCGGGAGGGGGCTTGATGATCGCGGTATCGTCGCCGATTCCCAGGACGACGGACGGGCCGGTTCGGCCGAAGCGACGACGCAGATGCTCGATCAGCTGAAATTCGCGCAATCGAGGCCTGGCAGCCATCAGTGCGTGAGGCGTGGATGGACCGATACCGATGGGGCAATCGAGCGGGGACGGGGGCGGCTGCTTCGTTTGACCGGTGCTACGGCCGGGGGCTGCGCGCGTCGTTTCCGCCCGTGGCCGTTGGTGACAGACCGGGCCGGCGACTTGACTGGCGACGATTTTCGAAGGCCGACTTTCAACACGTCGTCCATGGTCTCGACAAACGCCAGATGGAGGCCTTTCAGCAAATGCTTGGGAATGTCTTCCAGGTCCTTTTTGTTCCGTTTGGGGAGGATGACGGTGGTCAGCTTGGCCCGTTTGGCCGCCAGAATCTTCTCTTTCAGGCCGCCGATCGGCAGCACGCGTCCGCGCAAGGTGATCTCGCCCGTCATCGCCACGTCGTGACGAACCGGCTTGTTGGACAGGATCGACGCCAGCGCCGTGGCCATGGTGATGCCGGCTGACGGGCCGTCTTTGGGGATTGCGCCGGCCGGCACGTGGATGTGGATGTCGTGCTTGGCGAAGGTGTCGGGACTGATCCCCAGCCATTTGTCCCGCGAACGCACGTAGCTGAGCGCCGCCTGGGCCGATTCCTTCATGACGTCGCCGAGGTGGCCGGTCAGGGTCAACTGTCCCTTGCCTTTGAGGACCGTCGCTTCGATGTGCAGGACATCGCCGCCGGTTTCGGTCCAGGCCAGGCCGGTCGCGACGCCGACTTCATCGTGCTCCTGCTCGGCCTCCGGCGTGAACTTCGGCACGCCGAGAAATTTGTGCAGGTTGGCCGGTGTGAGGGTCTGGCACGGGGTTTTGCCTTCCGCGACCTTCTTGGCCACCTTGCGCATGGCATTGGCGATCTCGCGCTCGAGATTCCGGACGCCGGCCTCCCGCGTGTATTGGGAGATCATCAGGCGCAGCGCCGGTTCGGGCAGCCGGATGTGAGTGTCCGTGATGCCGTGTTCCTTGAGCTGCCGCGGGATCAGATGCCGCTGCGCAATGCCGAGTTTTTCCTCCTCGGTGTAGCCGGGAATCTCGATCATTTCCATCCGGTCCCGCAGCGCGGACAGAATCGGATCCCGGAGGTTGGCGGTCGTGACGAACATGACCTCGGACAGATCGAACGGCACGCCCAGATAGTGATCGCTGAACGCGTGGTTCTGTTCCGGATCCAGGACCTCCAGCAGGGCGGCCGAGGGATCGCCACGGAAATCCGCGCCGACCTTGTCGATCTCGTCCATCATGAAGACGGGATTGCTGGTGCCGGCTTGCTTGATGCCCTGGAGGATGCGGCCGGGCAGGGCGCCGACGTAGGTCCGGCGGTGGCCGCGGATCTCGGCTTCGTCGCGGACGCCGCCGAGGCTGATCCGGACGAACTCCCGTCCCAGCGCGCGCGCGATGGATTTGCCCAGCGATGTTTTGCCGACTCCCGGCGGTCCGACAAAGCAGAGGATGGGACCCTTCATTTTCTCTTTCAGCTTGCGGACTGCGAGGTACTCGAGAATGCGCTCCTTGACCTTCTCCAGATCGTAATGGTCCTCGTCCAGGACCTTGGCCGCGGCCTTGATGTCCAGATTGTCCTTGGAGCGTTTGCTCCACGGCAGGTCCACCATCCATTCGAGATAGGTCCGGACGGTG
>JAIBHQ010000138.1 GCA_020028595.1 Nitrospirota bacterium | reverse complement strand
GGCGGGGGAGGAGCATTACAATCTCATCTCCGCCTATATCAAGAGCCTGCGCGATTCCGATCCGGACGGGGCGCTGTACTGGCTTGCGCGGATGCTGGAGGGCGGGGAGGATCCGAAGTTCATCGCGCGGCGGATGGTCATTTTTGCGTCGGAGGATATCAGCAACGCGGACCCGTTTGCGCTCGTCCTGGCCGTCGCCGCGTTTCAAGCGGTGGAATCTGTCGGGTTGCCGGAAGCGCAGATCAACCTGGCTCACGTCACGACTTATCTGGCGACGCGCCAGAAGGACAACGCGTCCTACGTGGGACTGCTCGAAGCGCTGAAGGATGCGCGCGAACATGGCAATCTGGCTGTGCCGATGCATCTCCGCAATGCCGTGACTTCTCTGATGCGCGATCTGGGGTACGGGGAAGGCTATCGGTACGTGCACGATGATCCCGCTGCAAAAAAAGACCAGCAGCATCTGCCGGATCCTCTCAAGAGCAAACGCTACTATCGCCCTAAGCCTTTGTAGGTAAAGGCAGTTTATGCCTGGTTGCGTTGATCAGGCGGGGGATGTTTGTTTCCGGCTTCGCTGTGGACAAATTACGATGATTGGCTATACTGGAGGCTCTTGGGAGTAAAAAGATGCCAATGGAAACAAGCCAGAACAATCAGGAACGCCGGCGGGCAGTCCGGATCACGTTGATCGGTCCCGCGCGGGTCGGCTCTAAGATCGAACAACGGGCGGTGTCCGCCGTGATCGACAATGCCAACCGGGCCGGAGCCGGTTTCCACGCCAGGGAATCGCTTGTGGCGAACGAGCCCGTCACCGTCTGTTTTGCGTTCCTGGATCACCTCGGCGAGGACCACCAGGAAAAGCTTGCCGGGCGCGTTGCCTGGGTGAAGTCGTGGGAGAAGGGGCACTTGATCGGAGTGGTGTGGGACCGTCTTGTCGCGAAGGATACGAGCCCCTGGCTGGCGTCGTTCCTCGACTACAGCATGCAGCAGACCGCTTGACGGCGAACGATCGCCTGAACTCTCAACAGGTCTCTAGCGCTAACCCGCCAGTTTCTTTTTTGCGTCTTCCAGTTCCTGCGATAAATCGCTCCACCGGGCGGTAAGCCGGTCCAGGTCCTTCTTCCACTTTTCCTGCTCGTGGTGCAGTTCGTTCCAGCGGGAAAATTTCTGGTACAGCACCGGGTCGGCCAGCTCCTGGTCGCGGGCCTTGATACGCTCCTCCATTTCAGCAATTTCTTTTTCGGCCTGAGTGACCTGCTTGTCCAGGCGATCGCGGGACTTTGTGAGATCCCGCCGGTTCGACCCGTTCGGTCCAGCCGGCCCTGTCTGATTGCCTGACGCCGGCTTGGGCGGCGGCGCGGTGTTTTTCCCGGACTTCTGCGTCCGCTGCTGCGCCGCCGTCGGTCTCAGGTCCTCGCTGCTTTCCTTGATGGATTCCAACTCCTGCGCCCGCTTCCAGAGGTAGTACTCGTAATCGCCGTGGAACTCACGGGCCTTGCCGTCATCGATTTCCACGACGCGCGTGGACACGCGCATGAGGAACGTCGGATCGTGCGAGATAAACACGATCGTGCCGGGGAAATCGGTCAGCGCGTCAGTCAGCACGTCCACCGACGCCGGGTCGAGGTGGTTGGTCGGCTCGTCGAGCAGGAGCGTATTCGCAGGTTCGACCAGCATGCGGGCCAGGGCCACGCGGTTTCGCTCGCCGCCGCTCAGGGCCTTGATGGGTTTTTTCTGGTCGGGGCCTGAAAACAGGAACGCGCCGGCGAGTCCGCGAAGAAAATTTCTCTCCGCCACGGTCGAGACTTCCTCGAGCGATTCCAGAACCGTGTGTTCGGAGTTCAGGGTCTCGGCCTGGTGCTGCGCGAAGTAGTGCAGCGTGACGCCGTGCCCGATCGTCCGCGTGCCCTTCTCGAACGGCAGCACGCCGGCCAGCATCTTGAGCAGCGTGCTCTTGCCGGCGCCGTTTTCGCCGACCAGCGAGATGCGCTGGCCGCGCTCGATGGAAAAATTGAGGTCGGCGTACACGACCGTCTCGCCGTAGCTCTTGGCGACGTGGCTGAGTTCGATCACCTGCCGTCCGCTGGCGGCGGGCAGGGGGAACTTGAACCGCACACGCCGCTGGTCGCGCTTGATCTCGATCAGCTTCACCTTTTCGACCTGCTTGATGCGGGACTGGACCTGGCTGGCCTTGTTCGCCTGGTAGCGGAACCGGTCGATGAACTTCTGAACCCGGGCGACTTCCTTCTGCTGGCGGTTGGCGGCGAGCTGTTCATGCGTGTCGCGCTCGGACCGCTGGTGCTCGAAGTTCGTGTAGGTGCCGCGGTACTCCTGGATCTGGTGGTGGCGCAGCTCCCAGATGTGGGTGGCGATTCGGTCGAGAAATTTCGTGTCGTGACTGATGACCAGAATCGTCATGTTGGAGTTGACCAGAAAGTCCTCGAACCATTTCTGCGTGGGTTTGTCGAGGTGGTTGGTCGGCTCGTCGAGCATCAGGACGTCCGGTTCCGACAGCAGCAGATGCGCCAGCGCGACGCGCATCCGGTAGCCGCCCGAAAGGGCTTCGATCGGCCGCTCGAAATCCTGCTGGGCGAAACCCAGCCCGGCCAGGATGCGCTTGGCTTCATGTTCCGGGTACAGATCGCGATGGGCTGCGTCCAGCACGGTCTTGCCGGCGAGCGTTTCCAATTCCTGCGGCAGGTAGCCGATCTTCAGTTTGGGGCGCTTGCGGATCGTGCCTTCATCCGGCGAATCCTCGCCGAGGATCATGCGCAGCAGGGTGGTTTTGCCGCTGCCGTTGGGGCCGACGAGACCTGTGCGCGTGTGCGGGCGCAAATGCGCGGTCGCATCCTTCAACAGAATGCGCGTCGAAAATTGCTTATTAACGTGTTCGATTTGGAGCATGGCAATACGAATCCATTGAGTGTGTAGTCAGCGCGTGAATGAGATCGGACGGAGACGTCAGTCAGAGGAGGAGGACGAAGAATTGGCTGGTGGCAGAGTAACGAGTCATGAGCAATCCTTATACAAAAGACACTTAGGATTTTTCTCCGGCGGCGTCAATCGAGATTTACAATAAGTCGCGTAGCGACACCTTGCTTAGCAGTCACACGCCACGGCTCGGTGGTACTAATGGCGCGCCATTGCCCAGAGGGATGTAGTCTCTATGCCTCAGTCGCGCCAAAAGCGCGGCGCAGAGATGGGAAAGAGCCGCTGGACTACATGCCGCGCTTGGTTTGGTGGAGCTGGCCGGGATTGAACCGGCGACCTCCTGCATGCCATGCAGGCGCGCTCCCAACTGCGCCACAGCCCCACCCGACCGACGTAATTAGTCAAAAATAACAGGGAGAACGGCCAGGAACAGAGCGGATGCTAACACGGGCTCGCCTTGCTTGACAAGCATGGCGGTGCATCCTACTATTGAGCGCACCAAGCTCTGCCAGGCTCTGATGTGGTGCATTCAGCCCGGTCAGGGCTCTTTTTTTGAATAAAAGCTGGTAGCTGGCAGCGAATAGCGAGTAGCCGGATCAAAAGGGCGGTTCTTGCTATCAGCTATTCGCTATTGGCTATTTGCTCAGGAGTGAAATGGCGAATCTCGTAATCGTCGGCACCCAGTGGGGCGACGAAGGCAAGGGTAAGATCGTGGATATCCTGTCGCGCGACGCGGACGTCGTCGTGCGCTATCAGGGCGGGTCCAACGCGGGCCATACGGTGATCAATCATCACGGGACCTTCGTGTTCCATTTGCTCCCGTCGGGGATCCTCTACCGCGGCAAGACCTGCGTGATCGGCAATGGCGTCGTGGTGGATCCCGCGTCCTTGATCGAGGAAATGGACGGGCTGCAGGCGAAAGGCGTGAAGATCGGCAGAAACTTCGTCGTCAGCGAGCGGGCGCACGTG
>JAIBHQ010000137.1 GCA_020028595.1 Nitrospirota bacterium | reverse complement strand
GCGGTAACCCGACTCTGGTCCTGCGCGCTCCTCTCTTTCCGTGATGTTCGCTGCCAGCCGGCCCCCGATGCACTTGTGCGGAAACGCGATGCACTCCGTCTACTTCCGCCTGCTCACGCTATTGTTTGATTTCGAGATCGCCCTGGGAAGCTGATTGGACTGGAAGTATATTTGAATTCAGGAAAGTACGATCGTCGATATACTATCCACGGCGGTCCGATTTGTCAATAACATTTTCCCTTGGTTCCGTTCATTGCACGGACTCTCGCGGTTGTGCTATGAGTGGGCGCAGTACAGTCAGGATAGGCATGGCGGAACAAGACGACGAATATCCGGATCGGCTCTTCAGTCTCTCTGAAGCCAACCAACTCATCCCCAGCCTCGAAGAGCACCTTTCGGCCGTTAAAAAAGGTAAGTCTGTCCTCGTCCACACCAAGGACGAGATCAAAAAAGCCAGTCAAAACGCCAAGTTCGGTGGTGGGAGCTTCGTGGCCCCGCACTACATCTCTGCCTTGGAACAGATCAATGACAACCTCCAGAAAATCCAGGAACTGGGGGTGCTGGTCAAGGACGTTGAGATGGGCCTGTGCGATTTCCCGTACCTGCACGAAGGACGCGTGGTGTACCTCTGCTGGAAGCTGGGCGAGTCGACAGTGGGATGGTGGCATGAAGTCCATAGCGGCTATGCGAGCCGTCAGCCGATCAGCAGCGACCAGTGCTAGCCCGCCCTGCGCCCACGCCCGCAGCCTATCCTGGATAACATGAAATTCGTCATCCTCGGCTTTGACGGCCCCGACGGAGAAGCGAAACGCAAAGTTCACCGCCCGGCCCATCTCGCCAATCTGGAGCCGCTGGTCCGGCAGGGCCGGGTCGTGCTGGCCGGCCCCCTCACCGACAAAACCGGCAGCCTGATCGTCATCGAGGCCGGGTCGTTGGCCGAGGCCCAGGCCTTTGCTGACACTGACCCCTATACGGTGCAGGGAGTCTTTGCCAGAGTGGAAGTCCATCCGTTTCTGCAGGTGTTTCCAAAAACAGAGGGAACATCCTGACCCGGCGTTCAGGTTATCGGGAAACCCTTATCCGGCATTGTTGGAACGGGACTCACGGGTTATCATGAAATTATGGATCGACGCAGCCTGATACCGGCCTTGTTGCTGGCGGCGTTCTCGGTCAGCCTGTCTGCGCTGGCCGCCGAGCCACACGTCAAAGTCGCGATCGCCGACGCGTCGTACGTCATGGGCGACGGCGATACGCTTGTCGGCGCGGAAGAAAACGCGCTGACGAGGGCGAAACGAAAAGCGGTGGAGGAGGCCGGTGTCTACATCGAAGCCACGTCCCAGGACATCGAAAAGCACGCCGACGGCAGGACGAGCCGTCTGAACTCGCTCAGCGTGCGGACGATCGCTGCGGCCATTACCGAAACGGAGTTCCTCGAGAAGCGCCGTGTCCTGGAAGGCGATCGCATCGTCTTCTATGTGAAAATCAAGGCCACGATCAATCTGGATGCCCTTGAAGACGCCATCAAGCGTCAAAAGGCCTACGAGCAATTGGCGGAGCACCATCACCTCCTGCAAACCGAAAACAGCCAGTTGAAATCCGAACTGGATGCGCTCCACGCGCAGTTGCGGGGCTCGCGAACGGTCACGACGCTCAAAGGGCAAGTGCGAAACCGCCGGGCCGCAACGGACCTGGTCCATGCCGCGGTTCAGAGCCGGCACTTCCCGGAAAAAATCGAGCTCGTCACCAAGGCCATCGCCATTGACGACCAGTACGTCGACGCCTATGTCGTCAGGGGACAAACATATCTCAGCATCGCGTCCTCGAATTCAAAGAAAAGCCCCCGCGCTGAACTCAACGAGTATGCGGATCGCGCGATCGCTGACTTCGACCGCGCGCTGATGCTGGACCAATCCAGCCCCTGGATATTGCTGGGACGCGGCGATGCCTTTACGTGGAAAAAACAAACGGAGGAAGCGGCGAAAAACTACGAGCGTGCGCTGCAGGCCGATCCCATGTTCGATATCGCGCAGCAGCGATTGATCGCCCTGCATACGGCCACCGCGAAGCGGCAGGTCGCCGCGCGGCAATGGCGTCAGGCCCTCGCAACGCTCGATCCCCTTCTGCGACCGGACGAATCTCCGAGTTGGATTTACCAGAAGCGGGACGCGCACATTCTGCGAAGCCAGGTGTATGCGCATCTGGATAAGCTTCCGCAGGCCGTGGACGAACTCACGACCGTCCTGCGGGTCGATCCTGCCAACCGCCACGCGCTGCTTTCCCGCGCCAAATTGTACGGGCGCCTCCAGCAAGGCTTGGCGTCGAAAAACGACTTCGATCGGGCCTGCGCATTGGGTTCCGATGAAGCCTGCGCCGCGGTCGCCCACTTCACGGCGATTCCCCACCCATGATCGTATTTCAGCCCACCTCTTCATACGTTGTAACGCGTTGAATTTATTTAGAAAAGCAGCCGATCAAGTTATTGACAATTTTCAGACTGCCCCGCTATACTCCAGCATCACCTGAACGTTGAATTTATGATCGGAGCAGCGGTTGACCCGAAAGGCCTACGACACTCCGTGGCTATAGCCCATAATTCCTGTGTGGTGGGCCTTCTGTGAGCTTGCACAAGATACTGGGAAAGCTTAGAGTGCACCTACGTTTACCGACAATATTTTGGGCGAATAACGATTCTGCGGGGTGTCAGCCTTGCAGCATGCCATCGAAGGGTTCAAGGAAATGACCCAGTATCGCGTTCTCCCCGGTCCCGAACACTTTCTGCCGCCTTCCGCCGCATCGATGGGCATTTGCCTGCCGAACCCCGGCGAGGCGCATATCAACGGCGTGATCGTCCCCGAAGAGAAGGCCTACGAAGAAGCCGCCCGCCAGTTCCTGATGGCCAAAGTGCCGACGATCTTCCCCGGTCCGCTGGTGCTCTGGGCGTGGAACGAAAAGGCCGCAAAAAAAGCGACGGCGATCCGGCACCTGTACGAAACGATCAAGTCATGCGTAACGCCGCAACAGCAGGCCATGCTGATCCCCATGCCGGACTACCGTCCGAAGTATCCGAAGATCAATCCCGAAGTCGAAATCAACCCGAATCACCCGAACCTGACCATCTGGCACAACAAGATCGACGCCTGCATGTTTGTCGGCGTCCATTGCCACCAGGCGAACCTGTCGCTGAAGATCATCCGCGGCGGCACGTCCTGCTACACGATCGCCATGTGCGCGCAGGCCGGGCACGAAGACGCGATGCTGTCGTTCCGCGACGCGACGGCCGAGAAGATCATGAAGTTGGCTGACACGGTCAAGCGATTGAAGGGCAGCGTCAAGTTCGATCCGAAGAAACGTTAGGCAAGAGCGGCTCACGCTTCCGAATTCCCGCGACGAGCTGAAAAAGGAGGCCGGACCCATGGCAGAGAATAAATCCCTCATCGGCACGCAAAACAAAAAGGGACAGACCTACACCGACACCTGGAAACTGATGCATGAGGCGCCGCGCACCCCGTCGTTCTACACGGGTAGCGAGGTGATCAAGGAAGCCCTCCGGCGGGCCAGTTGCGACGTCATGATCGCCTACCCGATCACGCCGCAAAGCGAAGCGGCCGCGCTGATCGGAGAACTGTTCGCCGAGGGGTATATCGGCGATTACTTCCGGGGCGAGAGCGAATTTGCCGTCATGTCCCAATGCGCCGGCGCGGCCTTCGGTGGCGCGCGCGTGTTTACCACGACGGCCGGTCCGGGCACGATGCGGGCCATGGAAAACTTCCCGATGTGGGCCGGTGCGCGGCTGCCGATCCAGATGATCGTGACCTGTCGCGGCATCAACTCTCCATTGTCGATTCAGCCGGACACGCTGGAAATCGCCTACCTGCTGAACACGGGCATGCTGGTCTGGCATGCGGAGAC
>JAIBHQ010000136.1 GCA_020028595.1 Nitrospirota bacterium | reverse complement strand
TCCTTGATGAAGCGCAGGCAGGTGTCGAACGTGGCGCCGCCCCAGACTTCCAGCGACCAGTAGCCGATGGCATCCAGCTTCTGCGCGATCGGGAGCATGTCTTCCGTGCGCATGCGCGTGGCGAGCAGCGATTGATGGCCGTCGCGCAGCGCGACGTCCGTGATCAGCAGTTTCTTCCCCGGCGCAGGCGTGACGTCGAGCCCCGGTGTGCCTTTGCCGGACTTCTGTGTGGGTTTACGTGTCGCCATATGCTTCAGTGATGAGTAATGAGTTATGCGTGATGGGCAAGGAGAGGACGAACTCGTCACTCATCACTCGTCACGCCTCACTTCTCTATAATCCCTCATACGCCGCGATACACGCGGACACAGCCAATACCAAGTCCTCCGGTTCGATGTGGTCGTCGTAGTTGAACACGTCCGGATGCGTCTCCAGGTAGGAGGTGTCGAACCGTCCGGCCATGAAATCCGGCTCTTCCATGATCTTCTCCATGAAAGGAATCGTCGTCTTGAGGCCGCGCAGGACGTATTCCTCCAGCGAGCGGTGCATGCGGCTGACGGTTTCCTCCCACGTGCGGCCGCGGACCGTCAGCTTGGCCAGCAGGCCGTCGTAGTACGGCGGCACGTCATAATCCTTGTACACGGCGCCGTCGATGCGGACGCCGATGCCGCCCGGCGAGAGATAGGCGGTGACCTTGCCGGTGACCGGCCTGAAATTATTCCGCGGATCCTCGGCGTTGATGCGGCACTGGATGGCGTGGCCCTGGAGCGTCACGTCGCTCTGCTTGAACTCGATCGGCCGGCCGGCGGCGATCGTGATCTGCGCCCGCACGATGTCCACGGCGGTGATCTGCTCCGTGACCGTGTGCTCGACCTGGATGCGCGGGTTCATTTCGATGAAGTAGTACCGGCCCTGCTGATCCAATAGAAACTCGACCGTGCCCGCGTTGTCGTAGTCCACCGCGCGCGCGATTTTCGTGGCGTCCTCGCCCATTTGTGCCCGCAGCTCCGGCGTCAGGACGAGCGACGGCGCGATCTCGATCAGTTTCTGATGGCGGCGCTGGATGGAGCAGTCGCGCTCGCCCAGGTGGATGATGTTGCCCTGGCGATCCGCGAGAATTTGAAATTCGATGTGATGCGGCCGCTCGACGTATTTCTCGATGAAGACGCTGCCGTCGCCGAAGGCGGCCAGCGCTTCGCGCGAGGCGGTGTCCATGCTGACGCGCAGCTCCTGATCGGACCGGACGACGCGCAGCCCGCGCCCGCCGCCGCCGGCGCTGGCCTTGATCATGACCGGATAGCCGGCGCCACGGCAGAAGGCCAGGGCTTCGTCCACGCTGGTGACGGCCTGTTCCGTGCCCGGCACGATCGGCACGCCGACCTGCCGGGCCAGATTCCTCGCCTGGATCTTGTCGCCCATCAAATGGATCGCCTGCGGGGACGGCCCGATGAAGGTGATGCCCGAGGCCTGGCACAGATGGGCGAACCCGGCGTTCTCCGAGAGGAAGCCGTAGCCCGGATGGATCGCGTCCGCTCCGATGCGATTGGCCAGAGCCACGATCTGCTGCCCGTCCAGGAAGCCTTTCACGGGGCCGGGGCCGACCAGATAGGATTCGTCCGCTTTCTTGACGTAGATGCCGGTCGAGTCGGCGTCAGCATAGATGGCGGCGGTCGCGATGTTCAATTCGCGGCAGGCGCGAATGATCCGCATCGCAATCTCACCACGGTTGGCGACCAGAATTTTCTTAAACATCGCCGACTTTCACCATTCTGAAGTTAGGCCGACAGAGGTCCCGTGGACGGCCTCAAAGTGGGTGTAAGGTAGCACAGGGGCTTAATTAGTGTCGAGGGAAAGGCCGGGGCTGGGCGAGGGCACGAGGCGAGGAGAAGAACAAAGCGAAACGAAGCCGAAAAGGGGCGAGATCAGCGCCACCGCTTGCCTCTCGCCCCTGGCCGCTAGCCAAAGACTTACTTCGATTGGACCAGAAATCCCTTGGACCGGGCGTTGCCACCGCCGGCGACGATGTCAATGAACGTCATGCCGGCCTTGGTGTCCGGGACGGTCGCTTCGATGGTGGTGTCGTTGATGAACTTGTACGGCACCTTCGTCGCCCCGGCGGCGCTGAAGGCCACGCCGTGAAAACATTCCTTGGTCCCGAAGTTTTCGCCCTTGATGACGACTTTCGTGCCGGGCTTCGCTTCATCCGGCTCGACCTTGAGAATTTTCGGCCGCTTGGTCCGGTCGCAGATCGGGTCCTTTTCCACCTTGGATTCGTCGAAGCCCTTGATGGATTCCGTGCCGAACATGCTGAAGCCCGTGCCGTCTTCGATGCTGCCTTCCGGCTTTTTCTCTTCGGCGGCGAGCGGACCGGCGGAGACGATGAGGAACGATGCGATGATGAAGGCGGAAATCAATCGAGTCATAAATTTCCTCCCTAGTTCTTCTGTTCCAGCGGCGTATAGCCTTCGATGTCCAGGATCTTTTGTCCGTCCGGCGACAGCGCAAAGGCGGCGAACGCGTCCACCGTCGGATTCGTCTCTTTTTTACTGAGCAGCAGAACCGGACGGCGGAGCGCGTACCGGCCGTTTTTCACCGTCGGCTCTTCCGGTTCAACCTTGTCCACCTGCAAGAGGCGGACGGCGACACCCGAGGCGACCGCTTCCAGCGCCGGGCCCATTGAAATAAACGTCACAGCCGACAAGGGTGGCAGCGTGCCCACGACGGTCTTGATGGCCTTGTCGTCGGCTTTGATCACCTGGGCAGATTCGGGAATCTGGCCCGCAATGCCGAGCTGCTGTTCGAACGTGTCGCGAATGTTCCGATTCCTGGGGCGATCGAGCAGCAGCACCCGTGTATCCGGTCCGCCCAACTCGGACCACATCCTGATCTTGCCCGTAAACAATTGCGCCGCCTGCTGCGTGGTGAGTTCCCTGGTGTGATTGGAAAGATTGACCATGATGGCGATGCCGTCCCAGCCGATCTGCAACGCCTGGAGGGCCGGGTCCTCCTTGCCCGCCACGGCGATCTGCGCCTGGCCGTTTTTAACCAGTTCAAGCGGCTTGGAATTTTCGTTCCACTGGATGTCCACGTAGACGCGGGGGTTGGCCTTTTCGAAGGCCCGGGCGAGCTTCTCGATCGTGGCGGCTTCCGGGCCGTTCCCGGCAATGACGAGGTGTCCCGCTGTGTCCCCGGCGAAGAGCGGGGGTGTGTCGGCGAGCAGCAGGCCTGTCCAGAGGAGCGCGAACGCGAGGGCGTGCATGTCAGGTTGAGCCAGCGCCTCCGTTACCGACGCCACCGGCGTCACCGACGATGTCGGTCGGGGTAGGTGTGGGGGGGGTCGTCCGCTTGCCCAGGACCGGCGGCAATTTTTTGAACTTGTCCATCCGTTGGCCCAGCATATCGTAGGCTTTCATTTCCTTGAATCCTGTCTTATGGGTGCCCACAATTTTCGAGGCAAAGGCCGACAGGAGGCGCACCGCCTTCTTGGCCTGGCAGTGGGGGCAGGCGGTGTCCTCAGAGCGGGCGCTCATCGGCTGGACGATTTCAAATCCTTCGCCGCAGCCCTCGCACCGGTATTCGTACATCGGCATCGGAGATAGGCCCTCCCAACCTGTGCTCAAATTATAGCCGATTTGCAGGGCAGATGCGACAGTTTGGGCTTCGCGTTACGGTCTTGACCGCAGCGCGGACGGTCGAGTATCTTACAGCGTCCGTCCACGTGAGAGACGGGTTTAAATGGGGGATTCCATGTCGTTGTTGATTCGCCGGTATAAGTTGACCAGTGGAATGATGCAGGAAGAGCGTATTGACGATCCGGACCGGATCGATCGGTATTTCAAGCTGTTCGAGAAGGACGACGTCAAGAAACTTCAGACCGGCGTCAAGGTCTTCATCGAAAAGGATGAGTGGCAGCT